>DASXLB010000082.1 GCA_036496585.1 Vicinamibacterales bacterium | reverse complement strand
CGCCAGTCGCCAGCTCGAGACGCTCGTCAGATCCGCGCGCAGCGTCGCGATCGGCCGGGCGCCGCCGAGGAATCGCGCGGCCGGCTCCGATCGACCCGCGCCCGCGGCGCGAAGACGCGACGCCAGCGTCGCCGCCCCAGGCGTCGCGAAGGCGCTCGCGACGAGCGACAGGCCGCGCGCACAGACGCCCGTCATCGCCGTGCGCAACGCGAGTGCGACGAACGCCGCCTCCTCGGTTACGGACAGACGCGCGAAGAGCAGGTGAATGTCCCACAGCCAGAGCAGGTCCACCTCGTCATCGTGGTGCGCGACGCGGTGCAGGCAGGCGAGGAATAGCGCGTCGACCGTCCCGGGCGCCCGCGCGGCGCGGCCGAGCGGCGGCACCGGCACGGCACGATCGCTGATCTCGTCGAACGACAGCGCGTCGGAAAACGTCCGCGGATTGGCAATACGCCAATGCACATCGAGATGCACCCGGCGGGACCCGGCCGCGGGCTTCTCGTAGTGCCGCTGTGCCCCCGCGAGCTCGAGATTGCTCTCCGGCGGACGCCGCCAGCCGTGCACCGCCAGTACGCGCTCGGCCGCCTCCAGCTGCTCGCGGCGGATCAGGAGATCCGTGTCGACCCGCACGCGCAGATGCGGCGAGTCATAAATCAGATAGGCAAGCGCCGCCCCCTTCATCAGCAGCACGTCGATGGCGGCGGTGGCGAGCGCGTCGAGGAGGCCCGTGAGGTCCTGCTCGCACCAGGCGTCGAACGCCGCCGCCTGCCGGAGTTCGCGCTGGAGCGTCGCACTGAGATCGCCGGACGCGTCGCGCCAGGGCCCGGCGGCCAGCAGCCAGTGCACCCGATGAGCGACCGCCACCTCCAGGAGCGCGGGCGTCAACGGCTCGTCGACGCCCGACAGCATCCGGCACACCGCGAGTTCGCCCGGCGAGAGCGGCATTGCCTGAATAGTATGCGGCGCCGACCGAGGCGAGCGATCGTGCGACGTTTCGGGACACCAGTGCTCCATTTCGGGCCACCGCGACGAACCCGAGTCGAGGCTCGAAGTGGGGTTTTGTTGAGATTTTCGGCTTGGCGTTTGATTTGCTAGTCCGTCCTCGTCCACTTTTCAAGAAGGGTGTTCGTGTTCAAGAGAGCCATCGCCAGGGTCGTGTTCCGAAGCGCCGGTACGTGCGTCGTCGTCGCGGCGATGGCCGCATCCTGGAGCATTCCCGGAGATGCGCAGAGCCGCCGCCGCGGCGGCCCTTCGGACTGGTCGCACGCCCGCATCATGGCGGCGCGGTTCGGCCCTGACGGTGATCGGAATATCGACAAGAACTGGCGCAGTGCGCGCAAGCAGATGCAATTGCAGTGGGCACAGCAGGCCCGCGAGGCCAACCGCGACGGGTGGTTGGATCTGATTCGCGGGGGAGCCGGCAAGTCGCCCGCGGAGACCGCCGCGCCGCACCTCGATTGGAGCCTGCGCACCGGCGGCTACGGCAACGTCGTCGGATCGCCCGCGAAGTACAGCTTCGACATCTCGGCGTACAGCTGCAGCGACGTGGTCTACTTCACCGTCGATCAGCCCGGCAGCGCCTCGGCGGTCAACCTGATCGCGATCACCAACGCCTACGCCGGGTGTACTGGTAATGCGCTCGGCACGACGCCGACCGTGAAGTTCGGCATCGCGCTGCCCTACGGCACCGCGACGTCCGCCGTGCCCAGCTTCGACGGCACCGTGTTGTATGTGATCGAGTCGCGACCGTCGGCGAATGGCGGACCAATCCTCCACGCCATCAACGTGAACAACATCACGACGACTCCCGGCGCCTACAGCTTCGCGACCAACACGTGGACTCAGACCCACACGCTCTCGTCGTCCCCCATCGGTACGGCCAGCAGCGACCAGCTCTTTCAGCTGACCTACGCAGGGATCACCAACGACGTCGCCTCTCCGTACCTGGACTACGACACGAACCAGATTTTCTTCGGGGACTCGGTCGGCCACGTCCATCGGGTCACGGGCGTGGACGCCAGCGCCGCGGCGAAGTACACGGCGAACGGCTTCCCGGTCCTCTGCGGCGCGGCCCAGGTCCAGTCGCCGGTGTACTGGAACAACCAGATCTACACCACCAGCGCTGACGGGCGGGTCTATCGGATCGATCTGGGAGGCGTAACACCCTATGCGTCCGTCGCCTCGTACCAGGGCGGTTCCGGCACTGGCTCGGTGGGCGGCGGACTCTCGGCTCCGGTGCTGGACGTCACCAACGGGAAGATCGTGACATCCAGCAACGACATCAACGGCTCTGGCGGCCGCGCCTACGGCGTGTTCAACATGCAGTTCGCCTCGGGCGAGGTACCCACGTCGTACACCTTCACCGGACCGTCGACCACGACGATCGCGCCGGTGTCGCCGGCGTTCGACGACGCGTTCTGGTCGACGAACAACGGCAGCCTGTACGGCGCGGCCACCAACGCCGCCGGCACCAACACCTACCTGATTCGCCTCAGCTACAACGGCGAGGTCGGCAACATCATCGGCAACGCGGCGCTGGCGCACAGCGGCGGCGTCGCGGTCGTCGGCACCAGCCCGGTCACGGAGTTCCTGACCGGCGCGGCGTCGAATCCGGACTTCATCTTCGTCGGCGGCAGCACCGGCAACTACAAATCCCTGAACCGGATCGGCGCCGGCTTCACCGGCACCGATGCCACACCGTCGGCGATGGCGAGTTCGTTCGCGCCCGCCCAAGGCGTCCTCTCGGGCATCATCATCGACACGAACCTGGCCGCGATGACCGGAAACACGGCGAAGGCCAACATCTACTTCGGCACGATCGGTGTCGCGTCGACCACGATGAGCACGATCGTGCAGCTGGCGCAGGCGTTCTAAATCGCACCCGGACATTGGTCACGAGGCGCCGTCTGCGCTATATTCCACACACGTGATGCACCGGGCCACCATCGTCGTCGATGTGGGAGATGTGCCGGTGGCGTTGTCGACCGGCGATCTGACACTGGCGACGGTGCTTCGGCAGCGGTTCCATCGTTTTGTCGCCCCCTCGGCGGCGCCGGCCTGTGAGTTCGACATCAGCGTGATTCCGGAAGAGGCAGAGGACGAGGACGGCGATCGCGATGAGGATCTCCAGGTGCGCGCCGAGGATGGCCTGTGGCGCCTGCGCCGCGGCGATTTTCGCGCCGAGTGGGACCCGGAGGCGCGGCGCGGCTGGATTCGCCAGCGTCTGAGCCCGTACGCCGCGGATTCCGTTCTTCGCATCGTGCACACGCTCCTGCTGTCGCGGGCACGCGGCTTTCTGCTGCACGCATCGAGCGTCGTGCGGAACGGGCGGGCGTTCCTGTTCACGGGTCCCTCCGGGGCGGGGAAAACCACCATCGCCCGGCTCGCGCCAAGCGACGCGGTCGTGCTGACCGACGAAATCTCTTACGTGCGGCGGGTCGGCGATCGCTACATGGCGTACGGCACCCCGTTCGCCGGCGAGTCCAGCGACTCCGGCGAACCCGTGTCGGCGCCCGTGGCCGCCGTGTTCGGCCTGGGCTGGGCGCCCGACCCCAGCCGCGAGCGTCTCTCGGAAGGGGCGGCCGTGCAGATGCTGATGCGCAACATGCTGTTCTTCGCGGCCGACCCGACGTTGACCGAGCATCTGCTCGACACCGCCTGCGATGTCGCCGGCGCGGTGCCGGCGTTCCGGCTGGCGTTCGCGCCCGACGCACGCGTCTGGAGCACGATCGTATGAGCGACGTGTTCTTCACGCGCGCCGGCCAGCTGGCCGCCCGGAAGGTCGCCGGCGAGGTCGTCATCCTGCGCGCGGACGATTCGAGTCTCTTCGTGCTGAACCCCGTGGCCAGCGCCGTCTGGGAAGCGGCCGACGGGCAGACACCGCTCGCTGCGGTGGTGCGCGACGTCATCTGCCGCGACTACGACGTCGACGCCGCGACCGCGCTCCGGGACGCGTCGGAATTGCTCGCCGCGCTCAGTGCGGAAGGTCTGCTGCGAACCTCGGGCCAGCCGCTGCCGGCGGCCGATCAGGCGGCGGCGACCGGAGCCGGCGCATGAGCACCTTGATGCAGCGCGTGTGGGATCGCGCGCTCGACGAGCGCGTGCCGCTGTCGGTCCAGTTCGATCTCACCTACCGCTGTAACGAGCGTTGCGTGCACTGCTACCTCGATCACGACGACCACGGCGAGTTGACCACCGCCGAGGTCAAGAGCATCCTCGATCAGCTCGCGTCAGCCGGAACGCTCTTCCTGATCTTCAGCGGCGGCGAGCTGCTCCTGCGCAAGGATCTGTTCGAGCTCCTCGGCTACGCGCGTGCGCTCGGGTTCGACGTCAAGCTGAAGACCAACGCGATTCTCCTCGGCGAGCGCGAGGCGGACCGCCTCCGCGATCTCGGTATCCGCTCGGTGCAGGTCAGCATCTACTCGCATCGGCCAGAGGTCCACGACGCCATCACCAAGGTGCCGGGATCGCTGAACCGATCGCTGGCGGCGATCCGCTTCCTGCGCACCCGCGGGCTGCACGTGCTCATCGCCAACGTACTCATGCGGCAGAACGCGGGGGACTATCCGCACGTGCGGGCGCTCGCCGCCGAGCTCGGCGTCGACTGCACCATCGATCCGACGATCACCCCGAAGATGGACGGCGACACGTCGATCCTGAACCTGCGCATCTCCGAGCCGCAGCTGCTGCGCGTCTATACCGACAAGACGCTGATCGGAGATTCGACGAACGAGGCCACAGACGAAGAGATGCTGGACGCGAGTCCGTGCAGCGCCGGCCACACCGCCTGCTACATCTCGCCCTACGGGGACGTCTTCCCGTGCGTGCAGTTTCCGCTGCCGACCGGCAACCTGCGCGGCCAGCGCTTCAACGACGTCTGGCACCAGTCGCCGGAGATGAACGAGGTGCGGGCGATCCGCATGCGCGATCTGCCAACCTGCTCGACCTGCAGTTTCATGACGACCTGCACGCGGTGCCCGGGCCTGGCCTACATGGAAGGGAACATGAAAGGTCCCTCGTCGGCGGACTGCGAGAAATCCACGGTGCGGGCGCGCGGCATGGCCGCCGGAAAGGACATCGCATGAACTCCGAGAGACCACCATCCGGGCCTCCGACCGATCCCGAGTCGCCGGCGGCCGCGGCGGCGAAGAAGCCATATCAGAAACCCGCGTTCCAGCGCGAGCAGGTCTTCGAGACGATGGCGCTGGCCTGTGGCAAGGTCAATCCGACGAGCGGCGCCTGCAGAGCGGTCAGAAAGAGTTCGTGAGGCGTCCGCCCACCCGGCGGCGCGACGACGTGGGCGAGGCAGCGGACGACCGCGTGACACCGCTCGACACCGCCGCCCCAGCCCTGCTGGCGGTCGCGCTGCGAGCGTTCGGGACGGTGCGTCTGCGGGCGCTCGGCGGCAGCATGGAGCCGGCCATCCGTTCGCGCGACATCCTCCTCGTCTCCGGCTGCCGCGTCGCTGATCTCCGGCTGGGTGACATCGTGCTGTATGCGCGGGACGGACACCTGATTGCCCATCGTCTGATCGACGTCGGTATCCGGGCGGACAAACGCGCGCTCGTCACACGCGGTGACGCGCTCTGGGCGGCCGACCTGCCGTTCGACGCGGGCGATCTGCTGGGCCGAGTCATCGCGGTCGGCCGTCGCAGCCTGTTTCGCGCACCGGCCGGCCGCACGCGGCTGGCGCGCGTCCGCGGGCTCGTCACCAGCGAATGGACGGCCCTGCGAGTGCGCCT
>DASXLB010000081.1 GCA_036496585.1 Vicinamibacterales bacterium | reverse complement strand
GTGCCTTCGTCGCGCGGATTGAAGACGCGAATCCCGTCGCCGACCAGCTGGAAGAAATCCTTGTCGAGCGTGACAATCGCGACGTCGAATCCCGCCGCCGTCGCTTGCACCGCGAGCGTGCCGATCACGTCATCGGCCTCGTAGCGCTCCGAGGTGATGATCGGCACCCCGAGCGCCTCGCACGCGGCATGCACCATCGGAATCTGCTCGGCGAGTTCGTCGGGCATCGGCGCGCGGTTCGCCTTGTAGTCCGCGGCGAGGTCGTCGCGAAAGGTGCGCCCCGGCAAATCGAATGACGCGGCGATGTACTCCGGATGGTGATCGACGATCAGCTTCCGCAGCATCGTGACGAAGATGTAGACCGCGTTGGTCGGCCGTCCCTGCGCGTTCCGCAGCAGTCCGCCTTCAGCCGTGCGAACCGGCGCGTGGTAGGCGCGGTACATCTGCGAACTGCCGTCGATCAGGAAGAGACGCAACATTTAATTGTATCATCCGCGTGATGTACTCACGCGCGCGTGCGGCGCTGCTCGCCACCGTGCTGGCGGCGGCGGTGGCCGCCTGCGGCATTGCCAATCCGCTCGCTCCCGACTACGAATACGAGGAAGATCTCACGCTCAGTCTGGACGGGTCGGCGTCGCTCGTCGTCAACGCCTCGGTGCCGGCGCTCGATGCGTTGAAATCGATGTCGCTCGACGCCGACGTCGCGGCGGGCGCCGATCCGATCCGTGACGAATTGCGCGCCCGCTACACGTCTCCCTATACGTCGGTTGGACGGATCAGCACCTGGACGCGGCACGGCCGCCGCTTCGTCGGCATCCACCTGACGATTCCCGATGTCCGCGTGCTGCCGAAGGCCGCACTGTTCGCCGGCAGGAGCTACGAGCTGCGGCCCGAAGGGGCGCTGCTCACCTTCCGACAGACGCTGGCGCAACCGACCGCTCCCACCGTGACGCTGCCGCCCTGGCGCGGCGACGAAGTCGTCGCGTTCCGCCTGCATCTGCCGGCTCGCATCCGGTACCAGAACTCGCGCTATCTCGATCGCAACGAGTCGCGTCCTTCCGCGCGCGGCAACATCGTCGTCTGGGAGCAGCGCCTGTCGGAGCGGCTCAAGGGCAAGCCAATCGCCTACGCCGAAGACCGCACCGCCGACGTCATGGAAGTGCGCATGGATCGCGAGTCGATCCTCTACCGCACGTTGTGGCTGTTCGGGATCGCGTTCGCCGCCGCGCTGCTGGTGCTCGCCGGCCTCATCTGGCTGACGATGAGACGCGGCGCCGATACCGAGAGCGCCTGAGCCCTGCCGCTGAACGGCTGCGGCCGCGGCGTCCGGGTTATGAACCGGGTCCGCTGAGGTCGAGGGTCTTCTGGTCGCCGTCCTGCAGCGTGACGTGCGCGGCCTTGTCCTTCACCGAGTCCAGATAGGCGGGATCGAACCACTGCCCCTGCTCGACGTCGCCGGTTGCGAGCACGTAGTAGTCGCCTGCCGGCAGGCCGCGAATCCGGTAGGCGCCGCCGTCGCCGCTGCGCGAGGTGGAGATGCGCCGCGATTGGGCGCGCCAGAACTGGGGATCGGTCGAGAACGCGACCACCGTGAGACCGGCAGCGCCGGCGTTCTGGCTGTCGCGTACGGTGCCGGTGAGCTGCGTCGCGCGATCGGTGAGCACGACGTTGACGCCATCGAGGTTCTGCCCGGGCTTGACTTCGAACGGCACGTCGGCCGCGTCGGTGCCGCCAATCTGCACCGCCTTCAACGTCCACTGTCCGCCGCCCTGGGCGGGGTTCCCGCCACCGCTCACGCGCACGTAGTGGCGGCCCGGCTGCACGCCGGTGATCGCGAAGCTGCCGTTTCTTTCGACGCGGTTGTCGGCGCCGAAGGGGCCGCCGCGTCCGCCGCCGCCGCGGCCGCCCGGCAGCGGATCGACGTCGGCGATGTCGACGCGAAAAATCGAGTAGTCGGTCGGCGACGGCGTCCCCGCCGATTCGACGGTGATGAGTCCGGAAACCGTCGCGCCTGGCTGCAGCAGCAGCGTCAGTCCCTGAATGTTCTCGCCGCTGACGAGCAGCGGCTGCACCGCGGTGCGCGGCTCGTCAGCGCGTCCCCCCGATCGCGCGATCGCCACATAGTGTCCTGGCGGCACATTGGCGATCGTGAACGTGCCGTCGGCCACAGTGCGGCCGTTGAACGTCTGTCCGCCGAGCGGACCGACGCTGCCGCTGGCGTCCGCCGCGGCGAGCATCACGCTGGCGCCGTCCTGCGAGCCCGCGACGATGCCGCTGACCGTCGCGAGCGCGACGAGCTGGATCTGGAAATCGATCCCCGACGCTTCCTGGCCCGGCCCGATCGTCAGCTTGCCGGCTTCGGTTGCGCTGACGACGCCAGGATAGTAAGTGGGCGCATAACCGGTCGGCTCCGCCTGGTCCGGCCCGCCGAAACCGCCGCGTCCGCCAAGCGGGCCGCCGCGGCCGGCGACACCGAGGCCGGCGGCCAGCTGCTGCATGCCGCGTCCGATCAGATCGCCAAGACCCGAAGTGGTCGCGCTCACGTAGTAGTCGCCTGGCGGCAGGCCGAACACGCGGTACATGCCTCGGTCGTCGGTCTGATCGGCGCCCGCAGGCGTCAGCTGCCGCTCACCTCGAACGTACTGGTAGCGCTGGACGGTGACGAGCGCGCGGGCGAGCGGCTCGCCATCCTCGTCGCCGACACGGCCGTTGATGACGCCGCCGCGAATCAGGCTCAGGTCGACGTTCGTCGCGGTCTGCGCGTCGGCGAGCGTCAGGGGGGTGCCCGGCTGCAAGGGATGACGCTGGCCGTAGATCGCGTCGACGAAGCCGGCTTTCGATGCGGTGATGTTGTACGCGCCGGCCGTCAGTCCGCCGATCGAGTAACGTCCCTGTTCGTCGGTGGCGGCGCTGCCGTTGCCGCGGCCGGCGCCCGCACCCCCTCCGCTGACCGAGACCCTGGCCCGCTTGACCGGCTTGCCGGTATCGGTCAGGACACGGCCGGCAATCACGGCGGTACCCTGCGGCGTGGCGGCGGGCCCGCGGTCGCGCGCCTGCGGGCTGGCGCCGCGTCCCTGCGGCTGTCCGGCCTGTCCTTGCGTGCCCTGCCAGCCCGTCAGCGACGTGATCGCCAGCGCGAAAACGGCACCAAGCGCTGTCGGATGGCGAAGGCTCATGTCGATAATCTACGACCGACGGAGGGGTTCAGGTCAATCGGCCACACAAACATCACGAAACGGCCCTCTGCGGCTCGCCCTTCACAGCAGCGCTATCACCACCACGCCGGCGGCGATCAGGAGCAGTTGCCGCGCCGCGCCGCTGTTGCCGCGGTGCAGATCGGGAATGAGATCCGCCATGGCGACGTAGAGGAAATTGCCGGCCGCGAACGCCAGCACGTACGGCAGCACCTGCGGGAGCGCCCGTCCCGCAACGATCATCGCCGCTGCCCCGAGAATGCCGCCGCCGCCGGCGAGGACATTGAGGGTGAACGCGCGCCGGCGCGAATAGCCGGCGCGCAGGAGGATCGCCACGTCGCCGACCTCCTGTGGAATTTCGTGCGCCGCCACGGCCAGCGCCGTCGTCAAGCCGAGCGGCACCGAGGTGAGCACCGCCGCCGCGATCACCGCGCCGTCGACGAAGGTATGGAAGCTGTCGCCGACGATGACGAGCGACGCGGCCCGGTTGTGGACATGACAGGCTTCGTCCTCGTGACAGTGCCGCCAGATCACCGCTTTCTCGAGGAGGAAGAACGCCAGGATGCCGGCGGCGAGCGTGAACATCGCCGGCCGTGGCGCCAGCGCGACGAGCGCCTCCGGCACCAGATCCAGCAGCGCCACCCCGATGAGCGTGCCGACCGCGAAACTGATCAACCACGGGATCAGGCGGGTGCGGATCGGTTCGCCGAGCAGCAGGAACGACGAGGCGACAATGACGCCGCCAAGGGAGCCGAGAATCGAGAGGCCGACGGCGATGGGGACGAGGGACACGGAAAGTGGCAGTTAGCGGTCAGCGGTCAGCAGGGGCAGTTTACCCAATCCGGTCGGCTATCCGCAGCCTTCTGCCCGTCCCTGGCACTGCCGGCTGCCCGTGGCAGCTCCGCACTCACTTCGCCGCGACGTACCCCCGCCTGGCGCGCACGTGGTACGACTGGTTGCGCACTTCGACCCGGATGGTGTGCCAGCGGCCGTCCTGCGGTCCCTGCGGCGAGTAACCGAGGTAGTACTGGCGGCTCAACTCGTCGGCGATGCCGGCCGTTGCCGGATCGAGGTCGCGCGCATACCGGATGATCTCGGTGCGTCCGCCGCTGTCGTCGGTGATGTCTCGAAGCGCGGCGACGTTGACGTGATCGTCGTTGCCGCCGCGGTGCCAGTTCGATCCGCCCGAGCCGCCCGACCCGGGCGGGTTCGACGGCGGCGGTTGGGCCGGCGGCCGGCGTCCGGGCATCGGAAACGGCATCGGGATCGGGATCCCCCTCTGAAAGAACGCCCGGTTCGGCGAGAACGACGGCGCTGGATGGTAGCGCCGGGGCTGCGTGACCACGCCCGACGTGTCGACGCCAATGGCGTAGACCAGCACTTCAGTCTCGCGGATCAGCTGTTTCACCGCGAACACGTCGGTGCGGCTGCTGGTGTCGTTGCCGTCGGAGATGATGAGCACCGCCTTCTTGCGGTTGTGACCCTGCTGGGCCATCTGCACGGCGTCGGCGACCGCGTCGTAGAGCGCCGTGCCGCCGCGGGGCTGGATGCGCGCGACTGCGTCGCTGACCACCTGCTTGTCCTTGGTCCAGCCCTGCAGCAGCTGGGGCGCGTTGTCGAAGCGATACAGGAAGACCTCGTCGTCGACGTCGAGCAACTCCGAGAGGAAGCGGTTGAGCGCCGCGCGCGCCGCGACGATCTTTTCGCCGTCCATGCTGCCGCTCGTGTCGAGGACGATGCCGATGCTGACCGGGACGCGCTCGGCGCTGAAGTGCGTCACGGTCTGAAGGGCGTCGTCGTCGAAGACGCGGAAGTCTTCGCGCGCCAGGCCCGGCACGAACCGGCCGCTCAGGTCCGTCACCGTCGCGTTCACATTGATCAGCTCGACGCCGGTGCGGAACCTGAACGCCGGCGGCTCCTGCGGCGCGCCCGCCGGCGGCGCCGCCGGCTGCTGCGCCGCGACGAAGGCGCCGGCCAGCGCCAGGGAGATGGCCACGATCGAAAAACGTTTCGAGCGCATTGCTATTCGTGTGTCTCTTCCGGCAGCCGTTGCGCCGACGCCACGGGACCCTGCTGCCGCCGATCCACGTGTCCGATGACCCGACCGTTCTCCGCACGGAACCCGATCCGGTAGCGTGCGACCGCATCACCGGCCGGCACCGACACGACGAACGGGGAGTCCTCGCCGGGCGCGAGCGCGGTCACGTCCAATAAGGCGCGGCCGCTGGCCAGAAAGGCTCCTTTGTCGTCGAACGTGTATGCCGTCACGGTGACCCGGGCCAGCGCCGGCGCCGTGCGCGGATTGTGCACCATGCCGCTGATGGTCAGGGCGCCGCTGTCGCGGGTGTCGCGGAGCGACAGCAGCTCGAGCTCGGCCTCGAGGGGGGCCTGCGGCGCCGCGGCGCCGTTGGAAGCATGCGCGGCGGCGCGTGCGCGGCCGGCCGTCATCGCGATCAACAACGCCGAAGCGCCGACGAGTACGAGTGCGGCGATGATCGCCAAGCGGTTGCCCCAGGCCGGCGCATCCGCCGGTGGCGCAAACATCGCGGCGGCCGTCACGGGCTCTGCGGCGGGCGTCGCGCCAGCCAGTCGCAACGGCAGATCGGAGGGCGCGTGGCTGCTGGCTGCGCGAAAGGCCCCGATCACCGGCGCGGGCTTCCGAACCGGGCCGTCCCCTATCGGCGGCGGTGCGGCGTCGACGGCCGGCGCCGACGCCGCAGCGGTCAGCGCCGCGATGCGCGCCTCGCTGCGGCGCTGTTCGTCGCGCAGCAGTCGCCAGACGATGACGCTGAGCGTTCCCGCCATTCCCATCGACAGTACGGTCACGGTTACGAGTGTGGCATCCATGGTGAGTTGCGGAGTCCCTTACCGAAGTTTGAATTCCACCGCCACCTCGACGATGACGTCCACCGGCGTGCCATAGCGCTTCGCCGGGTTGAATCGCCACTGGCGGACGGCGTCCATCGCCCGTTGATCGAGTCCAGCGCCGAGACCTTGCAGCACCTTCACCGATCCGACGCTGCCGTCGGCGCGGACAACGATCTCGAGGACGACGTCCCCTTCGACCGCGCGGCGCCGCCCCTCGTCGGTATAGTCGGGGCGGACCTCACGGAGAATCGACGGCGGGGTGATGCCGGTGCCCGGACGATATGGGCCGCCGCCGGCGCCGCCGCCGGTGCCCGATCCGATGCCGGAGCCGTCCCCTTCTCCAAGCCCTGTTCCCCGGCCGCTCCCGACGCCGCCATCGGTGCCGGGGCCGTGGCTGTCGTGATCGGCCGCAGCGGGGGTGGTCACACCGGCGCGTTCGCGCGGATCGGGGGCCGCCGGCGTCACCGGCGCGAACACCGGCTGGATGGCCGCGGCCTTTTCGACCGGGGGCGGATCCGGGCGGACGTTGCGCGCCGGCTCGACCCTCGGCGGCGGCGTATGACGGACGGCGACGATTGGCGGCGGACGCCGGTGCACGGCGACCGGGCTGCGCATGGCCTCGACGCCGTGCCGTTGAGCGGCGGGCGCGGGAACCGGGTCCTTCAACCCCCCGCCGCCGCCACCCCCTCCGGGGCCTGGCGACACGAGAAATACCAGCTGTGACGGCGTGTGGCTCGAGGCGTCACGCGCCTGGTTCCGGGTCAGGCCGGCCGAGGTCAGGAGGGCCACCACGAGCACGGTAGCGGCGTGCAAGCTTCCGGAGACGGCCAGCGGGAGGCCCGGCTCGCGTCGCACGCCCGCCGTGGGCCGAAAGAGAGGGCGTTCTCCTCCCCCTCCGGCCAGCGCCCGGAAGGCGATAACGGCATCCGCACCAGTGAAATACCCCGCCCCCGTGAGCGGACGAATCAGCCCCGCTCGAGCCAGCTCATGCACCTCGTGCGTACGCGCTCCCGCCGCCCGGGCGATTTCGCCCGCGGAATAGACGTCGGTCGGCTCGAGGGTGGTGGTGGTCACGATTGGCGGCGTCCGCCGGCGTGGGATTCGGGACTCCCGGCGCAAAGCCCGTTCCATCGGCTTGTCGGCCGTTCCCGGCCGGATCTGTTCGCCGGACCCGGTCCGTCTGTCGCTCGACTGAGACAGTGTTCAACTTGTGCTACAACGCACGGATGCATACGGTCGTGGTTACCGGCGCGTCGAGCGGCATCGGCCGTGCGGCCGCCGTCAGGTTCGGACGTGAAAAGGCAGCGGTGGTCGCGGTGGGGCGCAAGAAACGGGTCCTCGACGCGGTCGCACGCGACATCGAAGCCGCGGGCGGCCGGGCGGCGGTGGTCGAGGCGGATGTCACCGCCGCCGGCGCTCCCGACGAAATCGTCGCGCGGGCGGTCGCGGCGTTCGGCGGCATCTCGGCGCTCGTCAACGCCGCCGGCATCATCGCCAACGGCACCGTGGAGAACACGGCGGACGCCGCGTGGGATCAGATGCTCGACATCAACCTGCGCGCCCCCTTCCGCCTGATGCGTGCCGCGGCGCCGCAGCTGATCGTGTCGGCGCGAGAGACGCACAACGCCTCGGTCGTCAACGTCTCCAGCGTCACCGGGCTGCGCGCCTTTCCCAACGTGCTCGCTTATTGCGTCAGCAAGGCGGGGGTCGATCAGCTGACGCGCTGCGCCGCGCTCGAGATGGCGCCGCACGGCGTCCGCGTCAACGCCGTCAATCCCGGGGTAGTCGTCTCCAATCTCCACCGGCGCAGCGGCATGAACGAGGACGCCTACGCGGCGTTCCTCGAGCACTCGAAGACGACGCATCCCCTGGGACGGGCCGGCGACGCCGACGAGATCGCGGATCTGATTGCGTTTCTCGCCTCGGACCGCGCCGGCTGGATCACCGGCGAGACGATCTCGATCGACGGTGGTCGACATCTCACCTGCGCGCGCTGATGTCCAATTCCCGAGGCTTGGAATGGCGCTGCTTCACGCTTTCTTGATTCCCTCGACGAAGATGGTGTGATCGGCGTGCGCGAGCACGCGGACCGCCGCGAACCCGGCGAGGATCAGCGGCGACGTCATCGCGTCGGGGGCGATCCGCGTGCGTTTCGTGGATTCGATGACGACGAAGCGGCCGCCGCCGCGCAGCACGCGCAGCACTTCGGCAGCGGCACGGGTGCGGTGTTCGTGCTCGAGCGACGCCAGCAGATCGCGCGCCACCGCGATGTCGAAACTCGCGCCGTCGAAGGGAAGGCGATCCCACGGCGCGGGTTCGGCCTCGACGAAGGCGCCCTGTTCGTGGACGGCCGCGGCGCCCGCCGCCGCCCGCGCCGCGTCGGGGTCGACGACGCAGGCGCGGCCGGTCAGCCCCGCTCTGGTCGCCAACGCGGCGATCAAGGGCGCGTCCCGTACCCCGAGCGAGAGGAAGCGGTCGCCCAACTTGACCCCCGCCATCGTGACCGCCAGCGCGTCGCGCGCGGAATCCTTGCGGAACCAGCCCATTCCCGGATGATATGATCGCCCGGTTGTGAACAAGCCGAAGACGATTGAAAAAGCCGAAGGTAAGCTGGGAATCATGCTCGTCGGCCTGGGCGCCGTGAGCACGACGACGATCGCGGGGGTCCTCGCCATTCGTCGCGGCCTGGCCAAGCCGTTCGGGTCACTGACTCAGATGGGCACGATCCGTCTCGGCAAGCGGACCGAGGCCAATTCCCCCCGCATCAAGGATTTCGTTTCGCTCGCGTCGCTCGACGACATCGAATTCGCTGGCTGGGACCTCTTCGAAGACAACGCCTACGAGGCGGCGAAGACCGCCGGCGTGCTCGAACGCGATCTGCTCGATCAGGTCCGTCCCGAGCTCGAAGCGATCACGCCGCTGCCCGCCGTGTTCGACCGCAAGTACGTGAAGCGTCTCGACGGACCGAACGTCAAGAAGGGCAGCTCGAAGCAGGACCTCGCCGAGCAGGTGCGCGCCGACATCCAGAAGTTCAAGCGCGACAGGGGTCTCAGCCGGCTCGTGATGGTGTGGTGCGGCAGCACTGAAATCTACCTGCAGGAAAGCGCCGTGCACGCCTCGATCGAGGCGTTCGAGCAGGGCCTGGCGCGCAACGACGAGAACATCCCGTCGAGCATGATCTACGCCTACGCGGCGATCAAGGAGGGCATCCCCTACGCCAACGCGGCGCCGAATCTGAGCGCCGACATCCCGGCGTTGATCCAGCTCGCCCAGCAGACCGGCTCGCCGCTCGCCGGGAAGGACTTGAAGACGGGGCAGACGCTGATCAAGACGATCGTCGCCCCCGGCCTGAAGGCCCGCCTGATCGGCGTCGAAGGCTGGTACTCGACGAACATCCTCGGCAACCGCGACGGCGAGGTGCTCGACGATCCCGAGTCGTTCAAGACCAAGGAAGAGAGCAAGAAGTCGGTCCTCGACTACATCTTCCAGCCGAAACTCTACCCCGAGCTGTACGAAAAGCTCTGTCACGTCGTCCGCATCAACTACTACCCGCCGCGCGGCGACAACAAAGAAGGCTGGGACAACATCGACATCTTCGGGTGGCTCGGCTACTCGATGCAGCTCAAGATCAATTTTCTCTGCCGCGACAGCATCCTGGCGGCTCCGATTGTGCTAGATTCCGCGCTGTTCCTCGATCTGAGCCGCCGGGCAGGCATGAGCGGCATTCAGGAGTGGCTCTCGTTCTACTACAAGAGCCCGATGCACGCGGCCGGCCTCTACCCGGAGCACGATCTGTTCATCCAGCTGATGAAGCTGAAGAACACGCTGCGCTATATGCAGGGTGAGGAGTTGATCACCCATCTGGGACGGGAGTATTACGACTGATGTCTCCAGTACCACCGAAGACCCAACCGGCGCTGTATGCGGGAATCGCGATCGGCGTCCTGTCAGGGCTGCCGGTCGTCAACATCGGCAACTGTCTGTGCTGTCTGTGGGTTGTCGGTGGCGGGGTGCTCGCCGTCTATCTGATGCAAAAAGAGCATCCGTATCCGGTCGGCGCCGCTGACGGGGCGCTCGTCGGGCTGATGGCCGGTGCGCTCGGCGGCATCGTCGCCGCACTCATCGCCATCCCGATTTCGATGGCGATGGGCCCCTTCCAGCAGCGTCTGCTGGAACGCATCGTCGACAACCCGGATGTGCCCGAGCAATACCGCAGCATGATCCAGAACATGGGCATGGGTGCGGCGCGCAGCGGCGCGATCGCGTTCCGGCTGGTCTTCGGTCTGATCGGCGCCTGCATCTACGCCGTCTTCGGCCTCCTCGGCGGCCTCCTCGGAGTGGCGCTCTTCAAGAAGAAAGATCTGCCGCCCGGCACGACAGAAATCCTCCCGCCGGCGTAAGGCCTGGAGGCGTTTCCGGCGCTCGTTACGATCAGCGATCGTGGATCGCTGGTCGCTGGATCGATGACCGCTGATTCGGCGTTCCCGGATCAGCGGTGATTGATCAGTATCCAGCTCGCCCAACCCTCACTCTCCTAAACCTCCGCCCCTCACAGACCGAAAGTTAGTCCAGCAGAAGTGTGCAGCGGTGCGCGCTCCCGGGAAGGGCTATCGCGTAAATGGCTGTGCATCTTGAGTTTATGGATTCTTTCGCGGCGGTGGGGCTCGTCCTCATCCTTCAGGCGATGCCGGTGACCCGGCTGGCCGGAGGTCCGCCAGAGCAGGGAGGACCTGGCCAGCCCGCGCAGCGGCCCATGCCGGCCGGACTGCCGGCCGCGCAGCTCGAGCCCGGTACGCTCGCCGCGGCACTCGATTCTCCCCGCAGGCTCTCGCTGACTTTCGCCGAGCCACGGCCTATCGGCGAGGTGTTGCGGCTGGTGATCGCCGGCACACCGTTCAGTCTCGCGCTCGATTCCGACGTAGCCGGCGATTTCCGCGGCGAGCTGAAGCACCTCACGCTGCGCGAGGCGTTGACGGCGCTGCTCCCGCCGCTCGGCTGTGAGTTCGAGCTGCGCGGCACCGTCCTTCGCGTCATCCGTCATCGAACCGAAACGCGCGAGTTCGACGTGAGTCTGCTCGCCACGCAACGCGGCCTGCGGCGTGTCACGGGCGCCCCGGATGCCGCGGTGGCGACTCTTCTCACAGCCGAGGACACGTTCGAGACCGTCGGCGACGGCGTGCGTACGCTTCTCTCGCCGTCCGGCACCGTGCACGTCGACCGGCGCGCCGGGCTGGTGCAGGCGACGGACTATCCGGAACGGCTCGATCGGATCGCGCAGTATCTGGAAGCGCTGCAGCTGCGGAGCGGCAGGCAGGTGCGGCTGCAGGCGCGCGTCTTCGAGGTGGTGCTGAAGGCCGATGCCGGCGTCATCGACTGGAACGCGGTGCGCGGCCGCCTCGGGCTGTCCGCCGACGGGGCGGGCGCAGGGGTTGCAGCGGATCCGGCGGCGCTGGAGCGTGCGCTGGCCGAGCAGGGAGAGATCCGCGTCCTGTCGGCGCCGGAAGTGACAGCGCTCAACAACGAGCCGGCGCTGATCCGCGCCGGCGGCCCCGGCGCGTCTTCGATGACGTTGACCGTCGTGCCGCAGATCGCGTCCGACGGAGTCGTGCAGATGAGCATCTCGCACACGTGGCAGGAGCAGACGGACGGGGAGCTGCGCGCCACCGAGGCCGATACGGCCACCCGCGTGCGAAGCGGCGACACCGTGCTGCTATCGGGATGGCTGCGGCCGGTGATTGTGGAGGCACGGGCCGGCTCGCCGGCACTCGCCGGCGGCGCGGGAACGACTGCACAGGCGGAGCTGGTGGTGCTGCTGCGCGCAACGGTGGTGACGGCGGGTACGCGGTAGGCGCGGGTCGCGACGCAGGCCGGTACCGCGGACGTGGCGCGGGGACCGGTGGTGGGGGACTGACGACCGGCACGGGAGCCGGAGGCTGGAGATGCCGATGTACGAAGACTATTACGGATTCACGGAGAAGCCATTCAGCCTCACGCCGGACCCGAAATACCTGTTCAAGAGCGCGTCGCATGCGAGCGCCTTCGAACTGCTCCAGTATGCGGTCCGCCGCCGTGAGGGGTTCGTGGTGATCACCGGCGACATCGGCACGGGCAAGACGACGCTCTGCCGCGCGCTGCTGGAGCAGATCGACCGCAAGACCTTTACCGCGCTCGTGCTCAACCCGTTTCTCTCCGAGGAGGATCTGCTCCGTCTCGTCCTGCAGGAGTTCGGTGTGGTGTCACGGGACGAGATCAAGCGCGGCTGTCTGGCGCGGGTCAGCAAGCAGGAACTGATCGAGACGCTCAACGAGTTCCTGCTGTCTCTGCAGGCAATTGGCGCGCAGGCGCTGCTCATCATCGACGAGGCGCAGAACCTGCCGCTCCAGGTGCTGGAGCAGATCCGCATTCTCTCGAACCTGGAGACCGAGAAGGAGAAGCTGCTGCAGATCGTGATGGTCGGCCAGTCGAACCTGAAAGATCTGCTGCGCCGCCCCGAGCTGCGGCAGCTCGATCAGCGTGTGTCGATCCGCTATGATCTCAGGCCGCTGGCCGCCGACGAGACCGCGGCGTACGTGCAGCACCGTCTGTCGGTCGCCGGAGGCGGCGCCGCCGTGGCGTTCGCGCCGCGAGCGCTGGCGCGCGTGTACCAGTTCACGGGCGGCATCCCACGGCTGATCAACCTGATCTGCGATCGCGCCCTCCTGACTGCCTATTCCGCACACACCAACCGCGTGCTCGCGGCACACGTCGAGAGCGCCGCGGGATCGCTCGAGCTGAAGCGCTCGCGCCGGGGACTGGCGTGGCTGCGCCAGCGGCTCGCCCCCTTCGCCGCCGGCGTGCTGCTGGCGTCGATGATCGGCGGCGGCGCGGCCGCCGTGTGGCATTACCGCCAGTATGCGACCGTGCTCGTGCAGCGGGTCGCCAGCCGTCAGTGAGCCGAATCCACGATGCCTTGCGGGGCGGGTCGCGCGGGGCGGCCCCGCCGGCCGGCCGGCGCGCCGCGGAAGCCGACGCCGTACTGGCGGCGCTCGGCTATCGCGCGGAGCAGCCGCGCAGGCGCCACGTCCTCCTCTTCGGGACGACCGCAGGCGTCGTTCTCGTGTGCATGCTTGCCTGGGCAGGTTGGCCGGCGTCGGCGCCCGCTGCCGCAGCCCCGTCGGTCTCTCCCAGGACTGCGCAGGCCCCGCGTGTCTCCATCCCGGCGCCGCCACCGGCACCTATCATTCCGGCACCCGTCATTCCGGGACCCATCATTAAGGCGGCCGCCCCTGCGCCGGCGGCGGTTTCGTCCGCCGCTCCACCGGGGGCACCCGTGCCAGCACCGCCGCACGCGAGCAGCCCCGCTCGACCTGCGTCTGCAGCGCCGTCTCCCGGCGTCGGGACGGCGAGGGGCACAACGAACGGCAGTGAATTCCAGCTGGCCCTCTACTATCAGCGCAGCGGCGAATTCGAGCAGGCGCTCATCCACTACTCGACCGTGCTGAAGCGCGACGAACTGAACGTCGACGCCCACAATAACGTCGGCATCCTCTACCACGACAAGGGGCTCTACGAGGATGCCGCGCGCGAGTTCAGGCGCGTGCTCGCGATTAATCCGTCCTACGTGACCGCGCGACTGAACCTGTCGGCGGTGTATCTCAAGCTGGGGCGGCCCGATGCGGCGGCTGCGGAAGCCCGGGCCGTGCTGGCGACGGATCCAAGGCACAGTGACGCGCTCGTCAACCTGGCGCTCGCGCAGGATGCGGCGGGGCAGGGGCCGGAGGCGCAGCTCACCCTGAGGCGCGCGCTCGAGATCGCCCCGCACAGCGCCGCCGCGCACTACAATCTGGCGCAGATGTACGAACGCACCGGCGAACTGGCCCTCGCCGCCGAGCACTACCGTCAGTTCCTGCAGTTTGCCGGCCCGGCCCAGGCCGGCTATATAGCCGACGTGCGCGCCCGCCTCCAGGCGGCGACGCGGGGAACCAAATAGCGCGAGCGCGCCGGGGCATCCGAGGGCGACGCCCTTCCGACACACAACACCAATGAGCGAAATCGACGCACTGCTCCAGGAGAACCGCCGCTTCCCGCCATCGGACGCGTGGAAGCGCGAGGCCATCATCGGCGACCCGGCCGTCTACGCACGTGCCGCCGCTGATCCCGAAGCCTTCTGGGCCGGGTTCGCGCGCGAGCTCGAATGGACGTCGCCGTTCACACGGGTGCTCGAGTGGACATCGCCACACGCCAAGTGGTTCGGGGGCGGCACGCTGAACGCGAGCGTGAACTGTGTCGACCGTCATGTCCGCGGTCCGAGGCGCAACAAGGCGGCCATCGTCTGGGAAGGGGAGCCGGGCGACCGCCGGACGCTCACCTACTGGGATCTCTATCGTCAGGTGAACGCCTTCGCGGGGGTGCTGAAGAACCTGGGAGTCGGGCGCGGCGACCGGGTCGCGATCTACCTGCCGCTCGTACCCGAGGCGGCGATCGCGATGCTGGCCTGCGCGCGGATCGGCGCCGTGCACAACGTGGTGTTCGGCGGCTTCAGCTCGGAGTCCCTTCGCGATCGGATCAACGACGCGCAGGCGACCGTGCTGGTGACCGCCGACGGCGGCTACCGCCGCGGCCAGATCGTGCCGCTCAAGCAGATGGCCGACGAGGCGCTCCGCGACACGCCGTCCATCCGCAGCGTCGTCGTCTACCAGCGCCAGGCCGGCGCGCCGATCCCCGTGCACATGCAGGAGGGGCGCGATCACTGGTACCACCGCCTGATGCAGGACGCGCCGCTCTACACTGAGCCCGAGGCGATGGACGCCGAGGACATGCTCTACATCCTCTATACCTCCGGCACCACCGGGAAGCCGAAGGGTATCGTCCACACGACCGGCGGCTATCTCACCGGCACCTACGCCACCACGAAATGGGTGTTCGATCTCAAGGAGCACGACGTCTACTGGTGCACCGCCGATATTGGATGGGTCACCGGGCACAGCTACGTCGTGTATGGGCCGCTCGCCAACGGCGCCACCGTCGTCATGTACGAGGGAGCGCCGGACTGGCCCCGCAAGGATCGCTTCTGGGAGATCATCGAGCGCCACGGCGTGACGATCCTGTACACGGCGCCGACGGCGATTCGCGCGTTCATGCGCTGGGGCACCGAATGGCCCGCCACACGCGATCTCAGCTCGCTGCGTCTGCTCGGGTCAGTTGGTGAGCCGATCAACCCCGAAGCGTGGATGTGGTACTACGTGAACGTCGGGCACGAGCGCTGTCCGATCGTCGACACGTGGTGGCAGACCGAGACCGGCATGATCATGATCACGCCGCTCCCCGGCATCACCGACCTCAAGCCCGGATCTGCGACGCGGCCCTTTCCGGGCGTCGCCGCGGAAAACCGCGACAAGAGCGGCAAGCGCGTCGAGCACGGCGGCGGCCTGCTCACGCTGACGCGGCCGTGGCCCGCCATGCTCCGCGGCATCTACGGCGACCCCGAACGCTTCGTCAAGCAGTACTGGAGCCAATGGCAGGACGGCTCGTATTTCACCGGCGACGGTGCCCGTCTCGACGACGACGGCTTCTACTGGCTGCTCGGCCGCGTCGACGACGTCCTCAACGTCGCCGGGCACCGTCTCGGGACGATGGAGGTGGAGAGCGCGCTGGTCGATGATCCGCGCGTCGCTGAAGCCGCCGTCGTCGGCAAGTCGCATGAAATCAAAGGACAGGCGGTTGCCGCGTTCGTGACCCTCAAAGAGGGGACGAAGCCCTCCGACGAGCTCGCCGCCGAACTGAAGGAGCACGTCGTCCACAAGATCGGCGCGATCGCGCGGCCCGATCAGATTCTATTCACGGCGGATCTGCCGAAGACGCGGTCGGGCAAGATCATGCGCCGCCTGCTGCGCGACATCGCCGAGGGAAAGGCGCTCGGCGACACCACCACCCTCGCCGACCCGAACGTCGTGGCCCATCTCAAGGCCGCCTACGAGGATAAGGAAGGCTAGGACGCCGGCGCGGAGATCGCCGCCCGCCGCACTGCCCGGAGCGGGGCGGGACCCCACGGATCAGGTTTACAGTGCCGGCCGGCTCGTGCGTTAATGGAAGACTTCCCCGGCTGTCATGCGCAGCATCACTGCGGTCGAACTCGGCGCTGATACGTGCGCCCTCGCCAGTACCTCCGTGCACGGCGCGGAGGTCCGTGTCGCCGCCGCGGCGACGCTCGATCCACCGGCCTTTCCTGGCGCCGATGCCTTCATCACCGCCCTGCGCCAGGCCCGGAGTTCGCTGAAGCTGCCGCGCCGCTGCCGCGCGGTCGTGTGGGGACTGCCCGACGGCGCGACCCTCGCCGATCCGAGCGTGGCGCCGCTCATCGAACCGCTGACCCGCGCCGGGTTCAAGGTGGCGCGCGTGGTCACTCCGTGCAACGCCCTGGGGGCGCTCGCACGTCTCCGCACGTCGCGAAGCGGCGGCGCGATGTGCTGGCTCGGCATCAACCGCAGCGGCGTCGCCATCACGGTCGTCCGTCCGGGAAAACTTCTCTACGCCCACTCCTTCACGTGGGATTCCACCCTCGGCGCCTACGGCAGCCAGGCGCGGCTCCTGCAGCGCTATTCGCTCGTTGCGTTTCTCGCGCCCGAGGTTCGCCGCGCCATTTCGACTGCCAAGCAGAAGGGAACAACGGTCGACGGCATCGTCACTTGCGGAAACCTGCCAGACCTGCGCGGGCTGACGATGCCGCTCATCGAAGAGCTCGACGTGGAGGTCGAGACGCTCGACTCGCTCGAAGGGCTCGTGATGCGCCGCGAGCTCGCCGAGAAGCTCACCGAGGTCGCGCCAGCCATCCGGCTGGCGTGCGCCGGCGCGTTTACCCGCGAGACGCGTCGAGTCGACGAGGCCGTGCGACGCCGGGCCCGCCGCGGCTGGCGCATCGCGTCGGCGATCGCCGTGGTCGCGACGATCGTCGCGGGCGGTGCCGGCGCCTGGTGGTATCTGCGGTCGCGTCCGGCGCCGCCGCGAACGGTGCCCGTAACGATCCCGCCCGTTCGAACGGCGCCCGCAACGATCCCGCCCGTTCGAACCGCGCCCCCAACGATTCCGCCCCCGCGAACGCCGCCCGCAACGATCCCGGCCCCTGGGGCCGCAACGCCCCGTCCGGCGACGCCGGCCCCCTCATCTCCGGCAGCCGGGTCGGTCGGGCAGGCGGCGCCAGCCGCGCCCGTTCCGGCGTCCGCCAGTCCGCATCCGCCAGGCTCTTCTGTCGTCGCGCCTCCCTCCGCCACGGTGCGACCGCAGCCGCCTTCGTCCCTGCCGGCGGCGCCGCGACCGCAGCCCGCGACTGGCCGACTGACAGTCCCGGCGGCCGGCCCGGCCGGCCGGTCCGAAGCCGTTCCCAGGCCTCAGAGGGCTGTCCCGGCCGCGCCGCAGGCCACCACTGTCCCCCCCCTGCATCCCGCGCCCTCTTCGACCGATAAGGCAGGCGCTGCGGCCAGCGGCCGGAGAGCGGCCGATCCGCTTCCCGAGCCGCTAAAGGATCCGATTCCCAAGGTAACCGCCATCCTGATGGCGGCCGACCGCCGTCTGGCGACGATCGGGGAACAGGGTCGAATCGTTGGCGTCGGCGACACGATTGGCCGCCGCGTGGTGATCGGGATCGACGACCGGACGGTCCTCTTGCGGGAGCCGTCCGGCCTGGAGATCCGGGTCGCGCTTGGCGGGCGGGTGGTCGGGGTGCAGCGCTCCGGCCGGTAATTGTGACAGTGGCGGTACTGGTTGCCTGTAGGGGGGATTGGCCCTAGAATCAGTCCCCTTCCCCAGCGGCAGGCCGGCGAGGAACGCGTGCGGAAAAAGATCGGTGAGTGTCTGATCCAGGCCGGCCTGATCTCCGAAGAAGATTTGCAGGCCGCGCTCGCGGAGCATCGACGGACCGGCGAACGCGTCGGCTCGGTGCTCGTCCGCCTGAACCTCGCCACGGAAAAGCAGATCACGAAAGCGCTGGCGTACCAGCTCGGTTTTCCGTACGTCAGCCTGGCGGACGAGCCGCCGGACCCGACGGCCATCGTCCTCATCCCCAAGGAGGTCGCCGCCAAGCGCCTCTGCGTCGCGATGAAGCTGGAGAAAAACCTGCTGACCGTGGCGATGTCGGATCCGCTGCTCTTCAGCCTCGTGCAGGATCTTGAATTCCAGACCGGCTATCGCATCAAGCAGGTCGTGTCGACGCGGACTGACATTCTCGCCGCGATCGAGAACGGCTATCCGGACAAGGCGATCGCGAAGTACACCGGGCCCAGCGCCGCGCTCGCGGTGCCGGCGTCGCCGCCGCGCCCGGCACCGCGGATGACCGACACGCCGGCCGCCTCACTCGCGCCACGCGCGGAACTGCGCGTCTTCGAGCCGACGGCCGGGTCCGAGGGGGCCTCACGCGAGAACACCGAGTCGGCGCCGATCATCGATCTCGTCGACCTGGTCGTGAACGGTGCGATTACGAGCGGCGCCAGCGACGTGCACATCGAGCCCGCAGAAAAAGGGGTCATCGTCCGCCACCGTCTCGACGGCATCCTGAAGGAGCTGATGGACCTGCCGAAGTGGGTCCACGAGGGGCTGATCGCGCGGCTGAAGGTGATGGCCGGCATGGACATCGCCGAGAAGCGGCTCCCGCAGGACGGCCGGCTGCGCGTGAAGACCGAAGACGGCAAGGAGGTCGACTTCCGCGTCTCGTCGATCCGGACGCTGCACGGCGAGAAGATCGTGCTGCGCGTCCTCGATCACCGCAAGGGGGCGCCGCCGCTCGAGGAGCTCGGCCTCTCAGCCGCGGCGATGGAGGAGCTCCGCTATTTCCTGCGCCACCAGCACGGGATGATCCTCGTGGTCGGGCCGACCGGCTCGGGCAAGTCGACGACGCTGAGTTCCGCGATCACCTCGGTTGCGTCGGGGCGCACGAACATCATCACCATCGAGGATCCGATCGAGTACCAGATCGCCGGCGTCAACCAGACGCAGGTGAACGAGAAGGCGAAGTTGACCTTCGCCACCTCGCTGCGCGCGATTCTGCGGCAGGATCCCGACGTGATCCTGGTCGGCGAGATCCGCGATCACGAGACCGCGAAGATCGCCACGCAGGCAGCGCAGACCGGACACCTCGTCCTCTCGACGCTGCACACCGACGACGCGCCGTCGACGGTGACGCGGCTGATGGACATGAATCTCGAGCCGTACGTGATCGCCTCGGCGCTGGTCGGCGTCGTGGCGCAGCGGCTCGTGCGGCGGCTCTGCCACGAGTGCCGCCGCCAGTACACGCCAGACGCCGACACGCTGCGCGCCCTCAACATGAGCGAGGAGACGGCGACGCATTTCGTGTTCTACAAGGCGGTCGGCTGCGAGGACTGCCATTTCACCGGCTATCGCGGCCGCATCGGCGTCTACGAGGTGATGCGGGTCACCGATCGGGTCCGCCGTCTGATCGCGCAGCGCGCCGGCGACGACATGATCCGCGACGCCGCGATGGCGGCGGGCATGATCACGCTCGGCGAAGACGCGCTCGGCAAGGTGAAGGCCGGCCTCACCACCCCCGAAGAGCTCTTTCGGGTCGTCACCGAGGTCAAGGAAGTGCGGACGCTGTGCCCGGCGTGCCAGGGGGTGGTCGGCGTCGACTTCGCGGCCTGTGCGCACTGCGGGCACCGCCTGCAGTCAGGCTGCGGGAAGTGCGGCCGCTCGCTGCAGGCCGATTGGCAGTTCTGCCCCTATTGCACGGCGAGCACCGCGACGCGCGCCTCGAAGCGCCAGCTGCGCGATCAGCGGCGCAGCCTGCAGCTGCCGCCCGGGAAGGTCGCTGAGTTCAAGAACAGTCGTTGAAGAACTACTACGACCTGCTCTCGGTGCCGCGCGACGCGCCGGTCGACGATATCAAGAAAGCCTTTCGCCGAGAGATCGCCCGCTATCATCCCGACAAAGTCCAGCACCTCGGCGCCGAGTTCCAGGAGATGGCGGCTGGGATCGCCGCGGACCTCACCGAGGCCTATCGCATCCTGATGGACGCGCCGCTGCGCGCGAAGTACGACGCCGATCTCGACGTCGGGCGGCGCGGCTCGGCGGCCGTGCCGCCGGCGCGTCCGGCACCCACGCCGTCGCCGTCACCGGCTCCGCCGCAGGCCAGCGAGCCGTCCCCGCGACCCGCCCCCAAGCAGCGGAGCGCCGGGTTCGAATTCGTGCGTCGCGCGTCGCTGTCGAAAGTGAAGCAGGCGGCCGCCGAGGTGCTGGCCGAGTCGGAGCCGCTGCCGGTGCACGGGTTCGATCTCGCGCTGGTCGTCCGGCCGAAGAAGGGCCTCTTCCGCCGGGCCGACGAGAGCGTCTGCCTGGTCGTGAAGTTCGTACCGTTCGTCGACGCGGCCGCCGTGGCCGACGTCTGGCTGCCCGCGGCCAAGGTGCGAGCCCCTGGCGCGCTCAGCTGCGTCCTGCTGCTGCTCGGGCAGGGGGTGGCGCCGGAATCCGATCTGGCGGCGGCCGTCACCGATCTGCGCCGCAAGAGCCGCGGCGGCGGTCCGCTCCTGGTTCCGGTGGATGTGAGAGACTGGGGAGCGCTGTTTCCGCCTGAAACTCCCGGCTCGGTTCGCTCGTTAATACAGAGATTGAGAGAAGCGCGGTAAGACCTATGGGACTGATCACGACACAGGACCTCTGGAAGACCTACGTCATGGGCTCTGAGGAAATCCATGCCCTGCGCGGTGTCAACATCAACATCGACAAAGGGGAATACGTCGCGATCATGGGCCCGTCGGGCTCTGGCAAGTCGACGCTGATGAACCTGATCGGCTGTCTCGACACACCGAGCCGTGGAAGCTATCAGCTCAACGGCAAAGAGGTCGCGGCGATGAACGACGACGAGCTGGCCCGGATCAGGAACGAAGAGATCGGGTTCGTGTTCCAGACGTTCAACCTGCTGCCGCGCGCCACCGCGCTGCACAACGTCGAGCTGCCGCTCGTTTATGCCGGCGTCTCGGGCCGCGACCGCGCCGAGCGCGCGCGCGCGGCGCTCGACAAGGTCGAGCTGACGCAGCGCGCCTCGCACAAGCCGAACGAGCTGTCGGGGGGCCAGCGCCAGCGCGTGGCCATCGCCAGGGCGCTCGTCAACAACCCGTCCATCCTCCTCGCCGACGAGCCGACGGGCAACCTCGATTCGAAGACCGGCGTGGAAATCATGTCGGTCTTCCAGCGCCTGCACGACGGCGGCAACACGATCATTGTCGTCACGCACGAACCGGAGATCGCCGCCTACGCCAGGCGCGTCATCCACATCCGCGACGGCCAGGTCGAAAAGGACGTTCGCCAGGCCGCATAGCGACCTGAATCGCGGCGACGTCTGCCGGCGCTCAGAGCCGCCGCAGCACCGCGGCCGGCTCCAGCCGGGTGATCCGGTAGGTCGCGCACATCACGGACACCGCCGCGACACCGGCCGACAGCAGGAGCGCTCCCACCCAGAACGACGGCAGAATCGACGCGAGCGTCGCCAGCTGCTCGAAGAGGGCGAGCGTCGCCATCATCGTGAACACGAAACCGGTCGCGGCGGCTGCGGCAATCAGCTTCCCCTCGCGGACGAGCACCAGTCGCAACACGCCCGGCCGCGTCGCGCCGATGGCGAGGCGGATGCTGAACTCGCGAGTGCGCTGCGACACCGACTGACTGATCACCGCGAACACGCCGCTCGCCGCCAGCAGCAGCGCGAGGACGGCGAACGGTCCCAGGATCTTCAGCGCCAGCGTCGCGGGCGCGGCCGTGACCGCGGCGCGTTCCGCGAAATTGTCGCTCAGCACGACAGGACGGGCCGGCGGCGAGCCAGGCGGCACCTGCGCCGCCGCCGCGATCGCGTCGAGCGCGAGCCGGGCATCGCCGGGCACACGCGCCAGGACGACCGCTTCACGCGACGTCATCGAGGGTTCGTACGGGACGTACATCTCTCCGGCGCCGGCATCGATCGCGGCGAGCGCGCCGGCATCGATCGGATCCCGGCAGACGCCGATCACCGTCAGGTCGCCGTGCGTCGAGGTCTGCAGACGACGGCCGACCGCGTCGCCGCCTGGCGCCAGCCGGCGCGCGGCCGATTCGCTCAATACGGCCACGGCCGCTCGTGCGTTCGTTTCAGCCGCGTCGAATGCGCGGCCGTGCAGCATCGGCAACGCCAGCGTCTCGAAGAACCGGTCGCCGACCGGCACCCGCGAGAAGACGAGCGGCGAGCCGTCGCCCGTCTCGATGCGCTCAGGCCTGCCGCCGCCGATCATGCCGGATGAAATCGCCGACGCCGCCACGCCGGGTACCGCCGCCACGCGCGCGGCCACGCGGACGACGGTTGCGTCAGGCGCACGCATCGCCACGACATGGTCGGCGGCGAAGGTCAGCGTCTGGCCGTGCAGCTGCGAGGCGAGCGTCCACACCATGGCGGTCCAGACCGCAAGCCCGACGGCCGCCGCGATCTCGGTGAAGACGATCACGTCGCGCGCGCCGTAACCGGCGACATGGGTGCGACGGACGCCCGGCACTCCGTTGAGCGACGCCGTGACTTCGCGCGTCGAGAGCCGAAGCGCCGGCACCATCCCGAACAGCAGACAGGCGATGGTGCTGGCCGCCATCGCCACCGGGAGCAGCCGGACGCCTGCGAGCGCCGCGGCGCCACGCGGCTGCACGGCGGCGAGCGCCGGCGCCGCGCCGTGGACGAGCCACGCCGCCAGCGCGGCGCCGATCGCGCCGCTGAAAATTGCGAGGATCAGGCTCTCGACGAGCAGCAGACCCATCAGACGGAACCGCGTCGCGCCGAGCGCGCGGCGCACCGTCAATTCCCGGTCACGGCCGATGCCGCGCGCCAGCAGCAGGCAGGCGACGTTCAGGCACGCGAGGATCAGCACGAGGCACGCCGGGCCGAGCGTGCTGACATAGACGACGACGGCGCGCCCGCGCGTGTCCTTCGCGAGTGAAATCGCCCGAAACGTCCAGGGACCCTGTCCGTGCGTCATGCCGGTGAGCTCGCGCTCCGCGGCCGGCCATTCGACGCCGTCTCGCAGCCGCGCGAAGACGTTGACGATCGCCGGCATGCTGCGGCTGGCGTGTTCGAGCGGGATCCAGAGGCTCGCCGCCACGTCGACGAAGCCGTATTCGAACGTCGGCGGCATCACGCCGATCACCGTGCGATCGACACTGTCGACCCGCAGCTTCGCGTCGGCGAGCCGCCCGTCGGCGAACTCACGCTTCCACAGCGCGTCGCTCACCACGACGACCGGCGGCCCCGTCAGGTCGGCCGGTGCGAAGACCCGACCGGCAGCGGGCAGGACGCCCATCGCCGCAAAGAACGCCGGGGACGCGTAGCCGGCCACGGCCGGACGCGCCGCCGGGCCGATGCCGACGAGCGCGTCCTCGTCGGCATACGCCCCGATCGCCTCAAACGACGAGGCCTTCGAGAGCGCCTGATCGAACTCGCCCAGCGACACCCGCCCGCGCTCGACGCCAAGCCCCGGATTCGCCGCATAGATCCGCCCGACGCGCGACATCGCCGGCACGTCCGGCAGGCCGGCGAGCGACACGCGGGCAACCGCGTACAGGGCAGTGGCGGCGCCGATGCCGATGGCCAGCGTCGGTACGGCGACGGCCACGCTGCGCCACTTGGCGAGACCGCGAGCAGCGGAACGGAACTCGGACAACACTTTTGTTATCGGCTGAAGGGTTTTCAGGCCCGGGGAGGTAGATGCTGCAGGTTCGGTGCCGCTCGCGGCCAGGTTGCCCCGACGCCGAGGGATCGACGCCGCAACGGTCCGTCACACCGCCGCGAAGTGGCCGGGTCCGATCTGCCTGAGCGCGGCACGGCGATCGAACGAGGCGGGATCCAGCACCAACCGCGTCCGCCGCGTGTCGGGATCCGGCACCGGGATCGCCGATAGGAGCGCCTGCGTGTAGGGATGCTGGGGCGCGGCGAAGAGCGTCGCGGTGTCGCCCATCTCGACGATCCGCCCGCGATACATCACCGCCACGCGCGCGCAGAGGTGTTCGACGAGCCGCAGGTCGTGCGCGATGAACAGGCAGGTCAGCGCGAGCTGCTGACGCAGGTCCATCAGCAGGTTGACGATCTGTGCCTGCACCGACACGTCGAGCGCCGACACGGGCTCGTCGGCGACGATCAGCTTGGGACCGAGCGCCAGCGCCCTGGCCAGGCCGATCCGCTGTCGCTGGCCGCCGCTGAATTCGTGCGGATAGCGTGACAGGTGATCCCGGTCGAGGCCGACCAGCTCGAACAATCGTGTCACCCGCGCCCGCCGCTCGTCGCGCGATCCCAGGCGGTGGATGACGAGCGGTTCCTCGACGATGTCGGCGGCCCGCATGCGGGGGTTGAGCGACGAGTAGGGGTCCTGGAAGACGATCTGCATGTCCCGCCGCGCGGCCCGCAGCTCGGCGCGCGACAGCTTCAGCACGTCCCGGCCGTCGAAGACGACCTCCCCCGACGTCGGCTCGATGAGACGCAGGATGCATCGCGCCGTCGTCGTCTTGCCGCTGCCCGACTCCCCGACCAGCCCGAAGGTGTCCCCTCGATCGATCGTGAAGCTCACGTCGTCGACCGCCCGTGCCGGATCGCCCGCGCCGAAGAATCGCTCGCCGCGCGTGAATTCCCTGACGAGGTGGCGCACCTCGAGCAGCGCCATCAGCGCGCGTCCTCGGCCACGATCTCGGGGTCGACCGCGGGCGAATAGAGGAAGCAGCGTGTCTCGCGCGGACCGGCTGTCGGATGTCCGTTATCGGGTGTCGGACGCAGTCGTGTCAGACCCGGCAGCGCCGTGTCGCAGGGCTCGAAGCGCGCGGCGCAGCGGGGATTGAACGGGCAGCCACGGGGAAACCGTCCGAGCGCCGGGACGGCCCCGGGAATCGCCGCCAGCCGCGTGCCCGGCCGACCTTCCGGAGACGAGGCCAGCAGCCCTCGCGTGTACGGGTGCCGGGCGTCGCGGAAAATGTCGCGCACGCGGCTCTGCTCGACGATGTGCCCGGCGTACATCACCGCCACGCGATCGGCCATCTCGGCGACGATGCCGAGGTCGTGGGTGATGAGCAGGAGGGCCAGCCCGAGCCGGTCGCGCAGCCCGCGCAGCAGGTCGAGGATCTCGGCCTGGATCGTCACGTCGAGCGCGGTCGTCGGCTCGTCGGCGATGAGCAGCGGAGGATTGCAGCAGATCGCCAGGGCGATCATCGCACGCTGGCGGAGGCCGCCCGAGAGCTGATGGGGATAGTCGTGCACCCGCCGGGTGGGATTGGGTATGCGGACGGCCTCGAGCAATTCGATGGCCCTGGCGCGCGCCTCGGCTCCGCGTGCGAGGCCGTGCACCGCCAGCGTCTCCTCGATCTGGTTGCCGATGGTGAATACGGGATTCAGCGCGGCAGCCGGCTCCTGGAAGACCAGCCCGATGCCGGGCCCCCGCACCCGACGCAGCTCGTGTTCCGGCAGCGTCAGCAGGTCGCGTCCCCGAAAGACGATCCGGCCGGCCGTCACGCGTCCCGGCGGCGGCACCAGCCTGAGGATCGACATCGCGGTGACCGTCTTGCCGCTGCCGGACTCGCCGACGAGGCACAGCGTTTCGCCGGCGTCGAGGTGGAAGCTCACGTCCGATACAGCCGCCGCCGGACCTTCCGCGAGGTCGAACACCGTGGTCAGGTGTTCGACCTGGAGGAGGCTGAGGCCGTCAGCGGTGGGCCGGTTATCGGCCATCGGACTCCCGGTGTTCGCCAAAGACCGCGCGCATCGCATCGGCGATCTCGCCGACGGTCGCCTGCGCTTCGACGGCGTGAATGATCGGCGGCACCAGGTTGTCGCCGCCGCGCGCGGCCGCCGTCACGCCGTCGAGCGCGGATCGCCAGTCGGCGTCGGACCGTGACGCCCGCACCTGACGGACCCGTTCGACCTGCCGTCGTTCCACCTCGGGGTCGATCCGCAGCGTCTCGATCCCTTCGCCCTGAGCGGCGGACGCGGTCCCCGGCCGCGGCTCGCTCTCGAACCGGTTCACGCCAACGATCACCTGCTCGCCCGCATCCACGCGCCGTTGCGCCGCGTAGGCCGCGTCCTGGATCTCGCGCTGCACGAAGCCGGTCTCGATCGCCGCGAGCGTGCCGCCCAGCGCCTCGATGCGCTCGATCAGCGCGCGGGCCTCACGCTCGATGCGGTCGGTCTGCGCCTCGATCTCCGTCGAGCCGCCGACCGGGTCGACCGTATTGGCGACGCCGCTCTCGCGGGCGAGGATCTGCTGGGTGCGCAGGGCGATGCGCGCCGACTCCTCGGTCGGAAGCGCCAGCGCTTCGTCGCGGCCGTTGCAGTGCAGCGACTGGGTGCCGCCAAGCACCGCCGCGAGCGCCTGAACCGCGACGCGGACGATGTTGTTGTCGGGTTGCTGCGCGGCGAGCGTGCTGCCCGCCGTCTGCGTGTGGAACCGCAGCTGCTGAGCGCGCGGCGTGCGCGCGTGGAACCGGTCGCGCATCAGGTGTGCCCAGAGCCGCCGCGCCGCCCGGAACTTGGCGATCTCCTCGAGGAAGTCGTTGTGCGCGTTGAAGAAGAACGACAGACGCTGGCCGACGCGGTCGGCGTCGAGCCCGGCGTCGAGCGCCGCCTGCACGTAGGCGATCGCGTTGGCGAAGGTGAACGCGACCTCCTGCACCGCCGTCGAGCCCGCCTCGCGGATGTGGTAGCCGCTGATCGAGATCGTGTTCCAGTTCGGCAGCTCGCGGTCGCAGAAGGCGAAGATATCGGTGACGATGCGCAGCGAGGCGCGGGGCGGATAGATGTAGGTGCCGCGCGCGACGTATTCCTTGAGGATGTCGTTCTGAATGGTTCCCGACAGGGCGGCGGGATCGACCCCCTGGCGTCGCGCCACCACGACGTAGAGCGCGAGCAGGATCACCGCGGTGGCGTTGATCGTCATCGACGTCGACACGCGATCGAGCGGAATACCGGCGAAGAGCGCCTCCATGTCGGCGATCGAGTCGATGGCCACTCCGACCCGGCCGACCTCTCCCTCCGCAAGGCGGTGGTCGGAGTCGTAGCCCATCTGCGTCGGCAGGTCGAAGGCCACGCTGAGTCCGCTGACGCCGTTGTTCAGGAGGTAGTGATACCGGCGATTGGACTCGGCCGCGGTCCCGAACCCGGCGTACTGGCGCATCGTCCAGACGCGCCCGCGGTACATCGTGGGCTGGATGCCGCGGGTGAATGGAAAGAATCCGGGCAGTTCATCCATTGACAGTGGTATTTCGAGAGTTTACAATGTTCGCAGTTTTCCCACGCTCCAAACCCTTCATATGATTCACTTTGGCGCCCGAATGCTACCGCCAGCCCCCGGCGGTCGGCTTCGGCTCAGGCCTCCGGTGATCCCAGCTCCGGCGGCGCCACTCATCGTTGAGGAGGTCTCGCATGGATGACGTCGTGAACCGAATGGCCAAAGAGCTGTCCGACGCCATTGCTGCCGCGGTTGCCGAGGACGCGCGCGTGGAAGCATGCCGCGAAAAGGCGCGCGCGGCGGGTTTCGAGCTGCGTCTCTCGCTCGAGGCAATCATCGGATTCGTGAGCCGGACCAACCCGGGCGCGCTCGCCCGCACGACGGTGCCCGCGGTGGCGCAGAAATCGGCCGCCGTTCCCGTCCAGCGCCGCCAGTTCGAGATCAGCGCCAACGATCGACGTTTCCTTCGCTCGCTGCGTATCGCGGCCGACGAAACGCAGGAGAAGGAAGTCGAATAGAAGGACGCGAAGGATACGAAGGAACCGAAGGAACGGCCGCTTGGAATTGCCAGGCGGCCGTTTTGCGTCATGAGCGAGACACGTGCGCGCGCCGATCTGCATGTTCATACGCGCCATTCGCGCGTCAGCGGCACGCTGCGGGCGCTGCGCAGCCGTGACTGCTATTCCGATCCGTTCGCGGCCTATGCCGCCGCCAAGGCTCGCGGCATGCAGATTGTCACCTTCACCGACCACGACTCGATCGACGGTTGCCTCGAGTTTCTCTCGCGCTATCCGGACGCGACCGATTTTCTGGTCGGGGAGGAAGTCTCGTGCCGGATGGCCGACACCGGCCTTCAGGTGCACCTCGGCGTCTACGGCACCAGCGAGTCGGCTCACGCCGAGCTTCAGCGGTTGCGCGGCGACGTGTTCGAAGCGATGGCCTTTCTGCGCGCCAGCGGCACGTTCTTCGCGCTGAACCATCCGTTCTTCTTCTTCCGGCACCAGGTTCCGCTCGACGACTATCTGCGGCTGCTGGCGATGGCGCCGGCGGTGGAAGTGCGCAACGGGACGATGCTGCGCGGCCACAACACGCTCGTGGCGGAGCTGTGGAGCAGGCTCGGAGGGGCGGCGCCGGCGGTGACGGCCGGCAGCGACGCTCACACGCTGCGGCGCATCGGCCGGACGTGGACGGAGGCTCCGGGCACGACGGCGGCGGAGTTCCTCGCCAGCCTGCGCGCCGGCGCCGGCCGCGCGGGCGGCGACCACGGCTGGTCGGGCACGGTCGCCGCCGATGCCTACGGGGTGGTCGCGCGCTACGCGGCGAGCATCTTCGGATACGGCCCGCGCGATCACTACGGCTGGCACCGGCTGATGTGCGCGGCGTGCGTCGTCGCGTCGCCGCCGGCGCAGTTCCTTCCCGCGGTGATCGCCGTGAGGGGAAAGGTCGAGGAGCGGCGTGTCGTCGCCGCGATCGCGGCCACGCTCGGCCGCGAGCAGACGGGGCTGCCGTCAGAGCGGCCAGGCCCGCGGCCCGTTTCCCCGGCGCCCCGGCCCCAGTCCTAGGTTCTTGCGGCGCTCTGTGCCGCGACCGCCGCCGCCGCTTTCGCGGCCGCTTCCGGATCGCCCAGGTAATAGTGCCGGATCGGCTTCAGCTTGTCGTCCAGTTCGTAGACGAGCGGGATGCCGGTCGGAATGTTCAGCTCGACGATCGCCTGTTCGCCGATCTGGTCGAGGTATTTCACGAGCGCCCGCAGGCTGTTGCCGTGCGCGGCGATCACCACGCGGCGGCCGCCCTGGATCGCCGGCGCGATCGTCTCGTGCCAGTAGGGCAGGAATCGCGCGACGGTGTCCTTGAGCGATTCCGACGCCGGAATCTCCGATGGTGTCAGGTTCGCATAGCGAGGATCGCGTCCGCTCCAGCGGTCGTCGTCCGGCGTCAGCGGCGGCGGCGGGATGTCGTAGCTGCGGCGCCAGATCTTCACCTGGTCCTCGCCGTGCTTCGCCGCCGTCTCCGCCTTGTTCAGGCCCTGCAGCGCGCCGTAGTGGCGCTCGTTCAGCCGCCAGTGCTTGGTCACCGGGATCCACAGCAGGTCCATGCCGTCGAGCGCGATGTCCAGCGTTTTGATGGCGCGGCGCAGCATCGAGGTGAACGCGAGGTCGAAGGCGAAGCCGGCCTCCTTCATCAGCCGGCCGGCCTCGTGCGCTTCCGCGCGGCCCTTCTCCGACAGGTCGACGTCCTTCCAGCCGGTGAAGCGGTTTTCCTGGTTCCAGAGGCTTTCGCCGTGGCGGAGCAAGACGACCTTGAACATGGGGGATGTGGAAATGTGGAAATGTGGAAATGGGGAAATGGGGAAATGTGCGTTACGCGAGCTGTTTCAGGGCGGCCTTGCCGGCGTAGCGGGCGGCGGCGCCGAGCTGTTCTTCGATCCGCAGCAGTTGGTTGTATTTGGCGACGCGATCGGTACGGCTGGCCGAGCCCGTCTTGATCTGGCCGGCGCTCGTCGCAACGGCGAGGTCGGCGATCGTCGTATCTTCGGTCTCGCCGGACCGGTGCGAGATGACGCTGGTGTAGTGCGCGTCGCGCGCCATCGCCACGGCGTCGAGCGTCTCGGTGACCGACCCGATTTGATTCAGCTTCACCAGAATCGAGTTGGCGACCGACTCCTTGATGCCGCGGGCAAGAATCTCGGGGTTGGTGACGAAGAGATCGTCGCCGACGATCTGCACCTTGCCGCCGAGCGCGGTGGTGATCGCCTTCCAGCCGTCCCAGTCGCCCTCGCCGAGGCCGTCCTCGATCGAGACGATCGGGTACTGGCGCACCCAGTCCTCGTACATCGTGACCATCTCGTCGGCGGTGCGCGACGGCTCGCCCGACTTCTTGAATTCGTATTTCCGGTCCGCTTCGACCCAGAGCTCGCTGGCGGCCACGTCGAGCGCCATGTAGACGTTGCCGCCCGCCGTGTAGCCCGCCTGCGCGACCGCCTCGAGCACGACGTCAATCGCCTCGCGGTTCGACTTCAGGCTGGGCGCGAAGCCGCCTTCGTCGCCGACGCCGGTCGCGTAGCCCTTCTTCTTGAGGATGCCGCGCAGCGTGTGGAAGATCTCGGCGCCCATCCGCAGACCCTCGGCGAACGAGGCGGCGCCGACCGGCATGACCATGAATTCCTGGATGTCGACGCTGCTGTCGGCGTGGGCCCCGCCGTTGAGGATGTTCATCATCGGCACCGGCAGCAGCGTCGCCGGCGCCGCGGGATTCTTCTCGTAGAGCGAGGCGAGATGCGCGTAGAGCGGCTGGCCGGCGGCGACCGCGTTGGCGCGGGCCACCGCCATCGAGACGCCGAGGATGGCGTTGGCGCCCAGACGCCCCTTGTTGGGGGTACCGTCGAGCGCGATCATCCGCTCGTCGGTCGCGCGCTGGGCTGCCGCCGTCCCCGTGATCGCGGCGGCGATTTCGCCGTTCACGTGCGCGACCGCCTTGGTCACGCCCTTGCCGAGGTAGCGCCGCTGGTCGCCGTCGCGCAGTTCCAGCGCTTCGCGCACGCCGGTGGACGCGCCCGACGGCACCGCCGCGCGCCCGGTGACCTTACCATCGAGCGTGACATCCACTTCGATCGTCGGATTGCCACGCGAGTCGAGAATCTCCCTGCCCTTCACGCCGGTAATCTGCATGCGCTCCTCGTGTCGTTTCATTATGGCGGATTCACCGAGACCGGACCTGGAAGGGGCCGGCTTCAGTCCTCCGGACGGCGATTCTTCTGCGACGTGACGGCTTCGCGATGGTCTCGAGGCAGGCCGGGCCTCGAGGCCCGGCGCGGCGTGAGCCGTCTGGGTTACGACCCGCCCCTGCCGTCGAATTCGGCTTCGTTCTTGAGGGCCTCGTCGCCGATCGGCGACAGGAACGGCTCGTCCTCTTTCGTCACCACCACGATGCCGCGGTCGGTGACGGTGTGGCGGCGTCGGTCTTCGTCCTCGTTGAACCCGATCGACGCGCCGCGCGGGATGAAGACGTCGCGATCGATGATTGCGCGCCGGATGCGGGCGTGGCGGCCGACGCGGACGCCCGGCATCAGGATGCTGTCTTCCAGCGTGCAGAAGCTGTGGACGCGGACGTTGGGGCAGAGCACGCTGCCGCGGATGGTGCTGCCCGAGATGATGCAGCCGGCTGAGATCAGCGAGTCGAGCGCCTCGCCGACCCGCCGGCCGCTGTCGGCGAACACGAATTTCGCCGGCGGCGCCTGCACCTGGTGCGTCCGCACCGGCCACTCCGGGTCGTAGAGATTGAACTCCGGATTGACGTGGCACAAGTCCATGTTGGCTTCGTAGTAGGCGTCGAGCGTGCCGATGTCGCGCCAGTATTTCGAGGCCTTCTTGTTTTCGTCGTAGAAGCGGTAGGCGTAGACCGGCCCGTTTGCGATCAGCCCCGGGATGATGTCCTTGCCGAAGTCGTGGCTCGTCGCGTTGCGCGCGTCGTCTTCGAGCGCCGGTACGAGCACGTTCATGTCGAAGATGTAAATGCCCATCGACGCGAGGTGCTGTCCGGGCGGCAGGTCGGTCGGCTTCTCGAGGAAGCCGGTCAGCCGGTCCTCGCCGTCGACCTGCAGGATGCCGAAGCGGTTGGCGTCGGCGGCATCCACTTCGATCACGGCCAGCGTCGCGGCCGCGCCGCGCTCGAGATGGAAGCGCAGCATGCGCGCGTAGTCCATCTTGTAGACGTGATCGCCCGACAGGACGATCAGGTGGCGCGGCCCTTCGCGCTGGATCGAATAGAGGTTCTGGTAGACGGCGTCGGCCGTCCCCTGATACCAGTGCTCGCCGACCCGCTTCTGGGGGTGGAGCACCTCGACGAATTCCCCCAGTTCGTCCGCCACGATGCTCCAGCCGAACCGGAGGTGCCGGGTGAGCGACAGCGATTTGTACTGCAGCGCGATGAAGATCTTGCGCAGCCCCGAGTTCAGGCAGTTGCTGAGGGTGAAGTCGATGATGCGGTAGGGCCCCCCGAAATAGACGGCCGGCTTGGCCCGTTCACGGGTCAGGGGATAGAGGCGTTCCCCCACGCCTCCCGCCAGCACCATGGTTACGACATCGTCAAGCACAGATCGCCGATTCTAGCGTCTTTTGCCCCCTCCCGGGCTTTGACTTTCGGTGGGACCGGCATATGATCGAGCGGGCAAGGAGTCATGATGCTGTTGGCGTGTCGGAGGGGTGGGTTGGTGCGGGCCGGATTCGCCGTCGCGTTGTCGCTCGTCTGCGGAACGCTGGTGTTCGCCCAGAAGAAGGGGGACCAGAAGCCGGACGCCGCCACGTCCCAGCAACAGGCGCAGAACCAGGAAATCTCGACCGTGATGCAGGCGGCCGACGCCGCCATGGCGACGCCGCCGGCGTCTTCCGACATCCCGATTCAGGTCCAGACCGATTTCCTGAAAGCGATGCAGGGGCGGATCTGGGTGCCGCTGACGCTCACGATCGACCCGACGAAGGTGCAGCCCGGTCCCGTGACGCTCTACGTCCGGGTGGCGCCGCGCGGCATGGCCACCCCCGCGCCGCCGACGGCGCCGGTCCCGGATCCGGCGGCCGCCAAGGACTCGAAGAAGAAGCCCGACAAAAACGACAAGAGCAAGGACAAGAACGCCGCCCCGGCTCCCGCCGCGCCGTCGTACCCCTACGAAGACGTCACGTTCATGGAGCTCAAGCCGCCGGCCGCGGGAATGCCGTTCCGCATCCAGCGGGGGATCGGCGTGCCGTCCGGGAGCTACGACCTCTATGTCGTGCTGCACGATCGCGCGTCGGGCGGCAAGCTCGGCGTGCTCCGGCAGCCCCTCGAGGTGCCCAACTACTCGACCGGCGAGCTGATGACCAGCAGCATCATCCTGGCGCAGCACGTGAACCAGCTGACGGCGCCGGTGCCGACCGATCAGCAGTCGGAACACCCCTACGCCTTCGGCCAGACGGAGATCGAAGCCTCGTCTGATCGCAAGTTCAAGAAGTCCGACGAGCTGATCGTGCTCTTCCAGATCTACAACGCGAACGTCACGGCCGAAAAGAAGTTCAGCCTCGAGGCGACCTACACGTTCTACAAGCAGGACGCCGGTGGCGAGAAGCGGTTCAACAGCACCGAGCCGCAGCCGCTCAACAACGACACGATGCCGCCCGGGTTCGACCCGACGAGCGGCAGCAGCAGCATCCAGGCCGGGCAGGGGATCCCGCTCCAGAGCTTCGGCGACGGCAACTACCGCCTGGAGATCAAGATCACCGACAAGCAGAACGGCAAGGTTCTCACGCAGAGCACGACCTTTACGGTGGCGCCGTAGTTTTTTCAGCCGGAGGCTTCATGTTTCGCCTCACCGGTCTCTTCGCGGCGGCGGCAATCGGATTGACGGCAACGTCGGCGTCTGCCCAACCGGCAGTCCCCTCGATGCAGCAGGTCCACCTGCTGCTCGGCGGCATCCAGGGCGTCGTCATCGACGAGCGCGGCGGACCGCTCGTCGGCGCGATGGTCTCGGCGCTCGGCGTCACCTCGGCGATGGCCACCACCGACGGGCGCGGCCACTTCGTCATCCAGCCGCTGCCCTCGGGGCAGTACGTCCTCCGCGTCAACCATGCCGGCTATGTGTCCGCGCGCCGCGAGGGCGTCCGCGTCGGGACGCTCGCCGCAGACGTCGACCACATCCAGATGCGACGCGCCGACGCCGATGCGCTGGCCGCTCGCCCGATCCTCACCGCCGGTGTCGCGGTGACGCCGGCGACCGACACCACGACGGCGGACGAGGGAGACAGCCACAGCGAGACGGCGTGGCGGCTTCGCCACGTCAAGCGCAGCGTGCTGAAGGACAGCGGCTCGCCCGTCACCGTCGCCGACGCCGCCGCGGATCAGCCGATTCCCGAGGCCGGTTCGATCTTCGGACGTGCCGTCGACGGCGCCGCCACCGCAGCCGCCAATTTCTTCACGACGACGCCGTTTTCGGGTGAGGTCAACCTGCTGACCAGCTCGTCGCAGGCGTCGACCACGCCGTTCTTCGTGAGCGACCTCGCGCCGCGCGGCATCGCCTATCTCTCGATCGGCGCGCCGGTGGCGAACGGGCGCTGGGACGTGCGCGCCTCGATGAGCCAGTCGGACGTGGCGGCGTGGATCGTCGCCGGGTCGTTCCACACACGCATCGCCACGGCGCACGACTCGGCCTTCGGTGTCTCGTACAGCACGCAGCAGTATCAGAATCCTGAGCTTCGCCCGGTCGGGCTCGGCCGCGCTGCCGACGACTCGCACGCCGTCGGCGAGATCTACGGCGGCGACCACTGGACGCTCTCGCCGAGCCTCGCGCTCGACTACAGCGCCCGCTACGCGCACTACGACTACCTGCACCAGCGCTCGCTCATTAGTCCCATGGTCGGCGTGACGCTGACGCCGATGGACAGCCACACGCATCTGGACGTGCACATCGCGCAGCGCATGCTCGCGCCAGGGGCGGAGGAGTTCCTCGCGCCGTCGCTCGTCGGCCCATGGCTGCCGCCCGAGCGGACCTTCGCTCCGCTCGAGGGGCAGGATCTGCGCGTCGAGCGGGCGCGTCTGCTCGACATCGGTCTCGACCACCAGTTCAACGGTGCCTACGTGGTTGGCGTGCGGCGCTTCCAGGAGAACGTCGACAATCAGCTCGTCACGCTCTTCGGTGTGCCGGTTGACGGAGGCCCGGAGTCGCCCGGCCACTACTTCGTCGCCAGCGCCGGATCGTTTGCGGCTCAAGGCTGGGCGTTCCGGGTCGCGAGCGCGCCGACTCAGCTCGTGCGCGGTTCGATCGAATACAGCCTGTCGCGCGCCGACTGGCTGTCGCGCGGCGACATGGCGGCCATCGCCGTCTGGTCCCCCACGGCGATCCGGCCGCGGAGCGATGATATTCACGACTTGACGACGTCGCTCGAGACCGAGCTGCCGCAGACCTCGACGCGGTTGTTCGTGCTCTACCGCCTCAACAACGCCTTTGCCGGCGGCACTGATCCCCGGTCCGCCCCCGACTACCGCTTCGACGTGCAGGTGAATCAGGCGCTGCCGTTCATGCCGTTCAGCGGCACGGCGCGCTGGGAAGTGCTCGTCGGGCTCCGCAATCTGTTCCGCGATCCCGCCGACACCGCGTCGATCTACGACGAACTGCTCGTCACGCACCCGCCCAAGCGCGTCATTGGCGGCGTGCTGATCAAGTTCTGATTCACCTGGATCCCTCTCTGGCTCCAGTGCCTCTGGCGCACTCCAACGCGATGGACAAGTGTCCAAAAAATTGGACTCAACCGTTGTGCGGTTATGGTCTCGTGATATAAACACCTGCAAATTCAATGGTTTCCAGTGAAATGCCTGGCCTATGCCGGGTATGCGATTTGCTAGGCTCTGCTGGATACAACCCGTAGACATGACCAGCTCCTGGCAGCGCACACTCTGGCTCAAGTCGACCTCCACCATGATGGTGGTGGCGGCGCTGCTCGGCCTGGCTGCCCTGAATCTCTACGAGCGCGCGACGTGGTCCGAGGTCGAGGACGGCGTGCTGTGGCGGTCGCTCAACGGCGCCGTGGTCGCCGCGGAAATTGCGCCCGGAACGGCCGCCGAGCGGGCCGGCATCCAGCGCGGCGACATCCTTCTGGCGGTCGAGGGCAAAGAGGTGCTCGACGTCGAGGACGTCGTCGGCGTGCTGCACGGGAGTCAAGCCGGACGTCCGCTGCGCTACCTGGTGGCGCGCGCCGACGCGCGGGAGCAGCCGACGATCGAGGTCCAGCCGGTGCCGATGGGGGCGCGCGGTCCCTACTACGCGCTCGCCGCTGTCGGGATGTTCTCGCTGCTGGTCGGTGCCTCGGTGCGGCTGCGCCGGCCGGATCATCAGGCGACGCTGCATTTCTTCTGGCTGACGGTCGCCTTCTTCGGGATGATGGCGTTCTCGTACACGGGCAAGCTCGATGGGCCCGACTGGACGTTCTACTGGGGCGACCTCACTGCCGCGCTGATGCTGCCGCCGCTGTTCGTGCACTTTGCGCTCGTCTTCCCGGATCGGCCCGACGCGTGGGTGCGCAGCGACGCCGGGCGGCGGTTCATGCCGCTTCTTTACCTGCCGGCGCTCGCGCTCGGCGCGGTATCGGTGCTCGCGGTGATGAACGGGGCGACCCACGGCGAGATGCTGGCGCGGTTGACCGATCTCGTGCAGAGCGGTCAACTGCTCTACCTGGCCGTCTGCCTGATTGCCGGTCTGGCGATCATGATGCGCGCGCTCCGGCACGTGCGCTCGGTGACGGCGCGCCGGCAGCTGCGCTGGATCGTGTGGGGCAGCGCGATCGGCTCGGTGCCGTTCGCCTTCGGCTACGCGCTGCCGTTCGCGGTCGGGCTGCCGCCACTGCGGGGATTCGAGTACACGGCGCTGCTGCTCGGGCTGGTGCCGCTCGCCTTTGCCTCGGCGATCGTCCGCTACCGGCTGATGGACGTCGAGGTGATCATCAAGCGCGCGCTGGTCTACGCGGCGGCGCTGGCGGCGATCGCGGCGATCTACGGGGTGCTGCTGTGGACGGCGGAGCGGCTGTTCCTGAAGGACTCCGATCAGCGCAATCCGCTCATCGCGCTGCTGGCGACGCTGGTCGTCGTGTTGTTGTCGCGGCCGGTGAAGAACGCGATTCAGGCGGGGCTGGACCGTGCCTACTATCGCGATCGTTACGACTACCGGCGCGCGCTGGTCGGCTTCGCGCGCGATCTCAACAGCGATCTCGATCTGCAGCGGCTCAGCGAGCGGCTGGTCACCAGGGTGATGGAAACGCTGCTGGTGGATCGGATCGCGCTGATGCTGGCGCCGGTGTCCGCCGGCGCCGAGCTCGCCGGCGGTTTCACGACGATCGCCCACGCCGGCTTCGTCGATCTGGTGCCGCCGCTGCGCGGCAACTCCGAAGTGGCGACGCGGCTGATCGCCGGACACACGCTCTCGCTCGACGACAACCTGCCGCTGCGACGCATCGACATGCGCGAGGTCGAGTACTGGCGCGAGGCGGGGATCCACTACTTCGTGCCGTGCGTCTCGAAGGAAGGGACGATTGCGGTGATGGCGCTGGGCCGGAAGCTGGCGCCGCCGGAGGCGGTGTCGGCGAAGCCGCGCCGCGGCGAAGGCGGGGAGCCGCTGAGCAGCGAAGACATGTCGCTGCTCTCGGCGGTGGCCGCTCAGGCGGCGATCGCGCTGGAGAACGGCCGCCTCTACCGCCAGTTGCGCACCAAGGCCGACGAGCTCGAGCGCATGCGCCAATTCAGCGAGAACATCCTCGAATCGCTGAACGACGGGCTCGCGGTGCTCGATCGCAACGGCCGTGTGGTGCGCTGGAACCGGCCGATGGAGGAGCTCTACGGCGTCCGGCATGAACAGGCGGTCGGGCGCGCGCTCGGCGACCTGTTCGACACCGACGTCGTGGCGCTGCTGCGCGGCGCGGCCGACGGCGCGGCCTACTACAAGATCCCGATGCGCAGCCGGCACCAGCCGGCGCGCCGGTTGCTGGTGAACATCGGCACGACGCCGCTGCGCGACTCCCACGCCGGCGTCGCCGGCACCATCGTCGTCGTCGAAGACATCTCGTCGCGCGTCCAGCTCGAAGAGCAGCTGCAGATCTCCGAGAAGATGGCGTCGATCGGGCTGCTCGCGGCCGGCGTCGCCCACGAGGTCAATACGCCGTTGACCGGCATCTCGAGCTTCACCCAGATGCTCCTCGAAGGGGCCAGCCCCGACGACCCGAAGACGGCGGTGCTCGAGAAGATCGAGCGGCAGACCTTCCGCGCCGCGAAGATCGTCAACGGCCTGCTGAACCTGGCGCGGCCGGCGCAGGTCGACAGCGGTCCGTGCGACGTCAACGGCGTCATCAACGACGTGCTGTCTCTGCTCGAGCACCAGCTCAGGAACGGCAGCATCCAGGTGCGCAAGGAGCTGGCTTCGACCGCGCCGGTCGTGCAGGGAATCGAGCACAAGCTGCAGCAGGTCTTTCTCAACCTCTTCCTGAACGCACGTGATGCGATGCCCAAGGGAGGCTGGCTGACCATCGTGACGCGGCAGCAGCACGGCGCCGCCCTGATCGAGATCGCCGACACCGGGTCGGGTATTCCGGCCGAACAGCTGTCGCGCATCTACGATCCGTTCTTCACCACCAAGGCGATCGGGCAGGGGACCGGTCTCGGCCTGTCGATCACCTACGGGATCGTCCAGGAGCACGGCGGCACGATCAGCTGCGAGAGCCAGGTCGGGCAGGGCACGCGCTTCTCCATCCAGCTGCCGCTGGCCGAGGCCGTGCCGCAGGCACTCGCCGCGGGTCAAATTCGATGAGTGAGCGCGCCACCGTCCTCGTCGTCGACGACGAGGAGATCATGCGGGAGATTCTCGAGGCGCTGCTGACCCGCGAGGGTTATCAGGTCCGCCTCGCCGCGACCGCGGAGGACGGTCTGGAGCTCGCCCGCCGAGGGCCGCTCGACGCGGCGATCGTCGACGTGATGCTGCCCGGCATGAACGGCGTGCGGGTGCTCGACGAGCTGAAGAAGATCGACGAGGACCTGCCGGTGCTCATGATCACCGCATTTGCCTCGGTGGAAAACGCGATCGCCGCGATGAAGCGCGGCGCCTTCGACTACATCAGCAAGCCGTTCAAGAACGACGAAGTGCTCGCCGTGCTGCGCAACGCCCTGGCGCAGCACCGGCTGGTCGCCGAGAACCGCGCGCTGCGCCAGAACCTGCAGGCGCACGCCAACCACTTCGGCGAGATCATCGGCAAGAGCGGCCGGATGCGGCAGGTCTTCGACCTGATCATCCAGGCGGCGCCCAGCCGCACCACGATCCTGATCAACGGCGAGAGCGGCACCGGCAAGGAACTGGTGGCGCGTTCGCTGCACCAGAACTCGGCGCGCTCCGATCGCGCCTTCATCACCGTCAACTCGGGCAGCCTGCCCCCCGATTTGCTGGAATCCAACCTGTTCGGCCACGTCAAAGGCGCGTTCACCGGCGCCGTCTACCCCAAGAAGGGGCTGTTCGAGCTCGCCGACAAGGGGACGATTTTCTTCGACGAGATCGGCAACATTCCGATCGAGACGCAGGCCAAGCTGCTGCGCGTGATCCAGGAGCGCGAGTTCATGCGGCTCGGCGGCGTCGAGACCATCAAGGTCGACGTGCGGATCATCGCCGCCACCAACGTCGATCTGAAGAAGATGATGGAGGACGGGAAGTTCCGGGAGGACCTCTTCTACCGTCTGCACGTGATCACCGTGCAGCTGCCGCCGCTGCGCGAGCGCAAGGACGACATCGCGCTGCTGGTGCAGCATTTCATCGAGAAGTACGGCAAGGAGAACAACAAGCCGAACCTCGAGCTGACCGCCGAGGCGCTCGATCTGCTCTTCGACTACGACTGGCCGGGCAACGTGCGCGAGCTCGAGAACGTGATCGAGCGGGCCTCCGTGCTCAGCTCCGGGACGCGCATCGACGCCGACCTGATTCCGGATAACGTCCGCAACGGCCGTCGCTTCCAGATGCCGCAGTTCGTGGTGCCGCCGGAAGGCATCTCCTATCGCGACGCCGAGACGTCGTTCCAGCGCAACCTGATCGAGTCGGCGCTCGAGGCCGCCGGCGGCGTCCAGAAGCGCGCTGCCGAGCTCCTGCAGATCAAACCGACGACGCTCAACGAGATGATCAAGCGGCACGACATCCGGCCGCGCCGCAAGAAGGCCGGCGCACGGACCGACGAGCCCGATCCGCAGCCCGAGATCGTCGGCGCCGACGATCTCTGACCTCTCTGCAGCGTCAGTGGCGGTGGCCTATCGTCCTCGCAACTTCGCGAACATCCGCTCGTATTTCGAGATGATCACGTCCCACCGGTAATTGCGCTGGACGTAGGCGCGTCCCTGGCGCCCCATGGCGGCGCGCAGCCTGGGATCGGCCACCAGCATCTTCAGCGCTTCCACGAACTCGTCCCGATCGGCATAGTACAGGCCGGCGTTCGACTTCTGGCAGTGGTCGACGAGCACCTCGCTGCGCGCGTTGGCCAGGATCGGCGTGCCCACGGCAAAGGCTTCGAGCGCGAGCAGCGACAGGCTCTCGTACGGCGACGGGACGACGACCACCGTCGCGGCTTCGAGCGCCTGCAGGCGCTCGTTGTCGGGAAGCCGGCCGGCGAAGTGCAGGAATCGCTCTTCCGGCAGCGGCATCAGCTTCACGCCCATCAGCACGAGTGACGCGTCGCCGCCATCCTGCACGTACGCGCTGAAGTACTCGATCAGCTCCTCGCAGCCCTTGCCAGGATCGATGCGACCGCCGTAGAGCGCCATCGGCCCGTGCAGCCGATGACGGCGCTTGAACAACACGCCACGCCCGGCCAGGTGCGGCCGATAGCTCGGCGGCTGCTCGTCGTCCGGTATCGGCTCGTCGTCCTCGTCAAGCTCCTTCGATTCCTTCGGCTCCTTCGGCTCCTGCTCCTTCGGCTCCTTCGGTTCCTTGGTGTCCTTCGCTTCCTTCGGTTCCTTCCCAATCAGATCGACGCCGCAGCCAACCGTTTCCTCCTCGACCGCGCGAATCGAGAAGTGGGTCGTCAGGAAACGCCGCTCGACGTCGGTGTTGTAGGCGATGCCCGCCGGAGCGCTGAACATCTCCCGGTAGATTCCGAGATGGATCGCCGGCTCGTCGTGCGCGGTCGGCACGAGGATGCTCTTGTGGGGAGCCACGCGCACGCCGAGCACGGTCGGCGCGTAGAGATAAGTCATGAAAATCAGCACGTCGTACTGCTGGTGGTGACGTTCGACGTAGTCCACCAGCGCCGGGCACCACGGCCCCTGCTGCTTGAGCCACTCCATCTCGTCGTCGCGCGTGTGCGCGTTGTTGAAGATCCACTCGGAGTAGCGGTTGAACGACTCGAGGTCGCGCGTCCGCGCGTTGGCGAAGCGGCGCACCGTCACGCCGCGCACCCGATCCGCCCCTTCCGGGTATTCGTTCTTCCAGGTGATGTAGTCCTGCGCGCAGGTGGTCAGGACGTCGACCTGATGGCGGACGGCCAGCCGCTCGGCGATCAGCCGGCAGTGATACTCGGATCCGCCGAGGATCTCGGTACCGTAGCGTTGCACGACAAAGGCGATTCTCATGCTCAGCCGGGGGGCTTCGCCCCGCCGGACCCTCCTACGCGGTCGCTCGCGGGGACGCCGTGTCCCGCTCCGCTCCCGCGGTTCGCTCGCGTGGCTCGCTCACACGAGGTTTTCCAGAATTTGCGCCAGCCGCGCCGCGGTCTTCGCCGGCGCGAAGTCACGGACGCGGCGACGCTGTCCCTCGATCACTCCCTGGCGCACGCCGCGATCGTACACGACGCTGCCCACGAGTTCGGCCGCGACCTCGAGGTCCTTCGGCGCGAACAGCATCCCGGCGCCGCCCAGCGTTTCCGGCACCGCGCCGGCCGCGTAGGCGACGATCGGCACGTCGGCCGCCATCGCTTCGACGAGTGGCACGCAGAACCCTTCGTGCTCGCTGAGCGATACGTAGACGTCGGCCCAGCGATAGAACGCCGCCAGATCCTCGTCGGGCACCGGCCCGGTGAACCAGAACCGATCCGGCAGGTCCTCGTACTGCGCGAGCAGCGCGCGGATCTGATCGTAGTACGCCGGGATGCCGTCGTAGCGGCCGACGAAGATGAAGCGGTAATAGGCGTCGACGTAGCGCTTGTAGATCTCCGCCAGTCGGATGTGATCTTCGATCCGCTTGTTGGGGACGATGCGGCCGACGAAGAGGATGTTGATCAGGCCGTCGGCGAGAATCGTCTCCAACGCCGGACGCGGCGGTGCCCCGACCAGCCGCTCGAGATTGACGGCGATCGGCATGACCCCGGTCCGCGTGAATCCGAGCGCCTCGAGCTCCTGCCGGTTGAACTCGGAATCGCCGAGCGCGACGTCGACGCGGCCGGCGAGCGTGGCGAGCTCGCGGCGGCCGAGCGCCGCCAGCCGGAACAATCCCGGGTCGTAGGCCGCGAAGAACGCCGCCGGCGTGATGTTGTGGTACTGCAGCACCTTGACACCGCGCAGCCCGGCAAACGCCTCGGTCATCGGCGAGGGCAGTGCGAAGTGGAAGATGGTGACGTCCCCACGCCTGGCGCCAGGATCGGCGAACGGCCGCGCCTCGGTGCGCATGTCGTCGTCGATCGTCAGCGCGAAGATTTCCGAGTCGTGCCCCATCGCGCGCAGCAGATCGCGCACCTGGCGGGCGCTGTCGCCGATGGCGTCGCCGCGATGCGCGGCCGGTACCCACTGGTGGATCTTCACGAGGGTGTACCCCCCTCCGCCTTCCGGCCCGCGTCCTCCGCAGGCAGCGCGCGGTAGATCGCCGGGCGGAACTGGCGGAGCTCCTCCAGGCGGTCCGCCTGGTCGAACATCGGCCAGAAGTCGTACGGCACGTCCGGCGCCGGCCGCGGCGGCGTGGCGATCACGTCGTCGACGAAACGCAGGAGCGTGCCGTCGAAATCCCTGGCCAGCAGGCGCGCCAGCGCGGCGTCCTGGCTGGCGACGATGGCGTCTTCGAGACTGGCGTCGTCGAGCACCGCCGACATCAGCCGCGCGACTTCGAACGGATCCTTCAGGTCGTAGAGCACGCCGCCGCCGTCCATGGTCGCCGGTACGGCGGTGGCGGCGTAGGCGAGGACCGGCACCTGCTTGTAGAAGGCCTCGATCAGCGGCACGCAGAAGCCCTCGTGCTCGCTGGCGCACAGGAAGAGGTCGGCGACGTCGTAGAGTGCCGTCAGCTCCTCGTTCGACACGTGGCCGAGGAAGTGGACGTCAGGCGTGCCCAGACGCGCCACCAGCCCGTTCAGCATCGCCAGGTAGCGCTCGAAGCCGCTGTGGGAGCCGACCAGCAGCAGCCGCGCGCGCGGATTGTACTTCGTCCGATAGACGTGAAACGCGCTGATCACGTCCTCGAACTTCTTGTTCGGGATCACGCGGCCCACGAACATCACATTCGTCCAGCCGTCGTCGAAGCGGTCGGCGGTCATGGTGTTCGGGGGGCGCTCGAGGTGCGCGAACCCCGGCACCACCGGCAGCACGCCGGTTCGGGCGAAGCCGAGCGCTTCGAGCTCCTGGCGGTTGTACTCGGAGTCGCCGAGCGCCAGCTCGCAGCGCGACACGTAGGCGGTCAGCTCGCGCCGGCCGCGGAAGCACAGCTTCACCAGGTCCTTGTGCACGCCGAGGAAGTACTCGGGCGGGGTGATGTTGTGGTAGACGAGCGCCATCCGACCTGGCAGCGCGTAGGCGGTTCGCGAGGCGCGCGAGCCAATCGAGAAGTGATGGATCAGCACGTCGTCGGCCGACACGCGGCCGACCATCTCGCGATAGTCGGTGGTCAGCTCCTCGAGGCGGCGGTCGGCTGTCTCGACGAAAATCTCCGACGAGTAGCCGGCGCCGCGCAGCACGCGCTGGATGCCGAGCACCTCGTGGCCGATGGCGTCGCCGTAGCCGAGCGTGGCGAGCACCTGATGGACGCACGGGCTCACGCCGACCGCCTCGAGTCCGATGTGCGACGCCCGCTCTCCGACGGCAGCGATGCCTCGAGTGCGGGTCCGGCCGGGATCTCACGGAGCAGGTCCCGGGCAGGCGGAATCTCCCGACGGCGGCGCGAGAAGAATCCCGGAACGGGCTCCATCGCGGCGCGGCCCGCGTCCCGCTGCAGCCGCTCGAACATCTCCAGGTATTTCCGCTCGATGATCGGCCATGCGTAGTGAGAGCGGAAGAACTCACGGCCGTTCTGCCCGAGGCGCGCGTTCAGCGGTCCGTTCGACTCGAGCGAGTAGAGGGCCTCGACGAATTCCTCGTAGCTCTCGTAGTAGAGGCCGGCGTTGCTGCGGATGCACTGCCCTTTGAGCACGTCGCAGCGGCCGTTGGCGAGCACCGGCTTGCCGAGCGCCCACGCTTCGAGCGCGACCATCGACAGGCTTTCGAAGTACGAGGGCATGATCAGCAGATCGGACGCGGCCAGCGCGTCGAACTTGTCTCGATCGTCGAGAAACCCGAGATGGTGGATCCGCGGGTGCCGCGGCACGTCGAGAATCGCGCTGCCGATCAGCACGAGATCCAGGCCGCGCGGGAAGGTCGCGGCGTAGCGCTGAAAGTGCGAGAAGAGCTCCGTGCACCCCTTGTTCTCGTCGATGCGGCCGATGTAGATCGCGAAGGGGCGGTTCAGGCGGTAGGCGCGGCGGAAGCGCGCGGCGTCGGTCCGTTCCGGCACGTCGGAGCCGACCCCGACGACCACGCCCGGCACGGCGGCGTTGTTCGAAACGGCGTTGATCATCGCCCGTTCCTCGGGCGAGTTGTACATCAACGCGCGCACGCCGCGGAAAACGGGGCCGAAGATCGAGAGCGCGACCGTTGGATCCCGCTCGGCGGTCGGCACGATCACCGCCTTGGCCGGGATACGGCGCGCCAGGTGCCAGGCGTGGTGATAGCGCGCGCTGAAGAGGAGCACGAAATCGTAGCCGGCGGCGTGCTGCTCGACGTAGTCG
>DASXLB010000080.1 GCA_036496585.1 Vicinamibacterales bacterium | reverse complement strand
TCATTGGCATTTAACTTTGTATCACAAAGCACAACGCCAACGCCAGCTGCGAACGAAGAAACGAACCTTCGTCCCCTTCGCCTTCCTTCGTGCCCTTCGTGTTCTAAGCGGTGGCGACCCAGGCGATGCCGAGCAGGATCGACGACACGCCGACCAGCGCGCCGGCGCCGTGGCCGACGCGCTGCAGCGTGCGCGTCGAGAGCAGGCCGGCCAGCAGCACTCCGAACAGCGACATCGAGGCGAGGATCCCGACGGCGAAGATCACGATGAGCGCCAGCAGCATGGGCAGCGGCTGGCTGCCGGCGCGCTGGCCGAACGGCGTCAGCATCACGACCGCGCGCAGGCTGCTCACCGCGAACGCCGCGCCGATCATCGTCGGCAGGTGCGAGTGCTGATGCGGCTGCGCGGCGTCGGCCGCGTGGCTGTGGCGCGTCAGGTGCTGGAGCGTCACCAGCCCCATCACGATCAGGAGCGCTCCCCCCAGCATCTCCCCGCCGCGCTCCACGTGCACCGGGATGGACCAGCCCACGAGCACGATGAGCGCCGCGCCGCAGCCGAGCAGCAGCGCGTGTCCGCCGGCGAAGCGCAGCGCCACGCCGAGCGCGCGGGCGCGGCGCGCCGCGGCCGACCGGGAGGCGCCGTCCATCGACAGCGTCGCGATCGCCATCAGGTGATCGCCGCCAAGCCCATGGAGAAACCCGAGTGCGAACGCCGACAGGAGCAGGACCAAGATCGCCGATTATATCGGACTCGTCGCCGCCCCTACTTCACTGTCACCGTCCACTCGACGGGGACGGTCTTCGGCAGATAGCAGATCGTCTCGTCGCATGCCTGATACCGGACCGTGCCCCTGATCGTCACGGCGCCGGACGCGGTGCGCGCAACAGCAACTGCGTCGGTGATGCGAAACGGCTTCGCATAGACGAGCGCGGTCTCGTTGAGCGCCGGCTCCACGTACTTCTGGCCGGGCGGATATGTGGCCTTGGCGATCGTCAACGCCGGATCGGCCGCAAGCGTGAGCTGGATCGGAATGTAGCCGGCCACACCCGGCGCATAGACGTGCAGCTTCGGCCTGGGCGTGACCTCGAGCTGCAGCGTGACCGTCCCGCCCGGCGCGACCTCGCTCACGTTCGCCGACGTCTTCAGCACGACTTGTGGTGTCTCTCGAGAAGTCACGGCGGCCTGCGCCACCCAGGCTGCGACGAACAGCGCCAGCATCCTCCTATTTTACGGAAAGCGCCGGCGGATGCGAGAATGAGTGTCCTCGAACCGCCTGTGAGCCGCATCCTCATCGTCGAAGACGAAAAAGACATTGCCGACCTGATCGCGCATGCCCTCGGCAAAGCGGGGCACGCGACGGAGATCGCCGCGACGGGTACGACTGTGCTCCCGCGGGTCAAAGCGTCGCCGCCGGACCTGATTCTGCTCGACCTGATGCTGCCGGGCATGGACGGCCTGCTGGTGTGCCAGGCCCTCCGCCACGATCCGGCGACGGCGGCCATCCCGATCATCATGCTGACCGCTCGCGGCGAAGAAGCGGAACGGATTGCCGGGCTCGAGCTGGGCGCCGACGACTATGTGACCAAGCCGTTCAGCCCGCGCGAGCTGGCGGCGCGGATCGCGGCGCTGCTGCGCCGCGTGCAGCGGCCGCCGGCCGGGCCGGTGCTCGCCTACGGGCCGCTGACCATCGACGTCGAGCGCCATGCGGTGCACGCCTCGGGAGCGGAGGTGCGGCTGACGGCCAAGGAATTCCTGCTGCTGCAGTATCTCGTCGAGCACCGGGGCCGCGTGCTCTCGCGCGATCTGCTGCTCAGCGACGTGTGGGGCTACCAGTACACCGGCGGCACCAGGACCGTCGACGTGCACGTGCGCCGGCTGCGCGAGAAGCTGCCGTTCCTCTCCGAGGCCATCGCCACCATCAAGCAGTTCGGCTACCGCCTCGAGGATCGATGACCTTCGCCGGCCGACTCGCCGCCGGGGGGACCGTTGCCGCCGCCGCGGGCGTCGCCACGGCTCTCGCGATCGCTGCGTTTGCCGCGCCGCGGCTGCCGGCCGCCTGGCACACCCAGCGGGCGGCACTCGCCTTCGCCGGCGGCATGGTTGCCGCCTCGGCGGTGTTCGCGGCGGTGCTGGCGCCAGTGCGGCGCCGCATGCGACACCTCGACGAACGGGCCCGCCGCTATGCTAGCGGCGATTTCGCGCGCCTCCTGCCCGACTACGGGACCGACGAAATCGGCACCATCTCCGGCAACCTCGACGCGCTGGCGCGCGACGTCGCGGCGCGGCTGGCCAGGCTGTCGGCCGACAGCGCGCGGCTCGAAGCCATCCTCTCGGGCATGGTCGAAGGCGTGCTCGTCGTCAACGAACACGGGCGGCTGCAGCTCGCCAACGACGCCGCGCGGCGGATGCTGCATCTCGACGACGCCATCGCGGGCCGGAGCTATCCCGAGATCGTGCGCCATCCCGCGGTGGCCGGCCAGATCGCGGCGGCATTGGCGGGACAGCCGGTGACGAGCGTCGAGCTGACCGGCGTCGCCGACGAGTCGCAGACGATGATCGCCCGCACGGCGCCGGTCAACGTCGCCGCCGGCCGCGCCGCGGTCGTCGTGTTCCACGACATCAGCGACCTGCGCCGCACCGACCGTATCCGCCGCGACTTCGTCGCCAACGTGTCGCACGAGCTGCGCACGCCGTTGACCGCGATCCGCGGCTACGTCGAGGCGCTCGCCGACGCGACGCCCGAGGAGAGCCGGACATTCCTCGAGATCATCAGCCGCCACACGCTGCGCATGGAGCGTCTGGTCCGCGATCTCCTCCGCCTGGCGCGGATCGAGGCCGGACAGGAGACCGTCGATCGGCTCCCCTGCTCGGTCGATGGACTGGTGACGGCGGTGGAAGCCGATCTGGCCTCGGTGCTCGCCGGCAAGCATCTCCGGCTCGAGCGAGCGATCGACCCGGCGGCCACGACCGTGAACGGCGATCCCCACAAGCTGCAGGACGTGCTGCGCAACCTGATCGAGAACGCGGCGAACTATTCGCCCGACGGTGGACGCATCACCGTGACGGTGACAGCGGCCGCGGGCCGCCTGCGCCTGCGGCTCGCCGACGAGGGCCCGGGCATTCCGCCGGCCGATCTGCAGCGCGTCTTCGAGCGGTTCTACCGCGTCGACAAGGCGCGAACCCGCGACGGGCGCGATCCCGGCGGCACCGGCCTCGGACTGTCGATCGTGCGCCACCTGGTGGGACTGCACGGCGGCACGATCAGCGCCGCCAACGCCGCGCCGCACGGCGCAGTCTTCACAATCGACCTGCCGGCCGGCGGGTAGCCGTCTAGCGGAAGCCCGCCAGCGCGAAGAGGTAGTACATCGCCGCGCCGATCAACGCGGCGGTCGGGATCGTCAGCACCCACGCCCAGACGATCTGGCCGGCGACGCCCCAGCGCACCGCCGACAGCCGCCGCGTCGCCCCGACGCCGACGATCGCGCCGGTGATCGTGTGGGTCGAGCTGACGCCGACGCCGAACTGCGTGGCGATGAAAATCGCGACCGCCGCGCCGGTCTCGGCGGCGAAGCCGCCCATCGGCTGCAGCTTGGTGATCTTAGACCCCATCGTGTGGATGATGCGCCAGCCGCCGGTCAGCGTCCCGAGGCCGATCGCCGAGTAGGCGGCGAGCTCGACGAGCCGCGGAATCGGCAGCTGCCCGTTCTCCAGCTGCAGATAGCCGCCGGTCACCAGCGCACCGGCGATGATGCCCATCGTCTTCTGCGCGTCGTTGGCGCCGTGCATCAGCGAGAACGCGGCGGCCGACAGCAGCTGCAGACGCCGGAACCAATGATCGACGCGGCCCGGGCGGAAGTTACGGAAGATCCAGAAGATCGAGACCATCACGCCCAGCCCGACGATCAGCCCGACCAGCGGAGAGATGACGATGAAGATGAGGGTCTTGTACCAGCCGCTGAGGATGATCGCGCCGAAGCCCGCCTTGGCGACGGCCGCGCCGGCGTAGCCGCCGAACAGCGCGTGCGACGAACTGGTCGGCAGACCGTAATACCAGGTGATGAGATCCCAGACGATCGCCCCGAGCAGGCCGGCGTAGATCACCGTGAACGTGACCACCCGCAATTCGACCATCCCGGAACCGACCGTCTTCGCGACGGCGGTGCCGAACAGGAAGGCCGCGGCGAAGTTGAAGAACGCCGCCCAGATGACCGCCTTGCCCGGCGACAGCACCCGGGTCGACACCACGGTGGCGATCGAATTCGCCGCGTCGTGGAAGCCGTTGATGTAGTCGAAACAGAGGGCGACCAGGATCAGGCCGCCGACCGCGAACAGATTGGCGTCGACACTCACGCGTGCTTCACCACCACGCCTTCGAGCACGTTCGCGACGTCTTCACAGCGGTCGGTCGCCTGCTCGAGGAAGTCGAAGATCTCCTTCCACTTCATGATCACCACCGCGTCCTTCTCCTCTTTGAACAGCGACTGCACGGCGGCCTGGTGCGCGCGGTCGGCCTCGTTCTCGAGGCGGTTGATCTCGACGGCGCACTCGGCGACCCCCTTCCGCCCTTCGAGCGCCTTGATGGCGCCGACGACCTGCTGCGCCGACTCGCGCACCAGGTGCGCCAGCTCACGCGCGCCGGGGCGCACGGCCTCGATCTGATAGAGGCGCAGGATGGTCGCCGAAGCGTCGATCGCGTCCATCACGTCGTCGAGCGAGCGCGCCAGGGTGTGGATGTCTTCGCGGTCGAGCGGCGTCACGAACGTGCGGTTGAGGCGCTGGATGATCTCGTGGGTCAAGAAATCGCACTTGTGCTCGATCTCCTTGATCTCATCGGCCTTGTCCCAGAGCGGACGGTCCGGACGCAGCATCTGGTCGAGCAGATCCGCGCCGACGCGAATCTGCTCGGCCATCGCGGTGAAGTCGTCGTAGAACCGCTCTTCCTTCGGGATCAGCCTGAACGCCAAAATCCACCCCTTTCGTCGCCGCCATCATATGCAACATTGGTGTAAACGCGACGGCAGGGGAGGCGAGTTAACACGCCTGAAACATGCAGGCGGGATGGGGCGTTCGTTCACACATCGGGCCATCGTCACTTCAGGGTGCCGGTCGTGTAGCGCAGCGCCGCCAGGCGGGCCCGGTAGTCGTATCGCGCGCTGGACTGCGCGATCTCGGCCGAGGTCTTGTTCAGCTGCGCCTGGGTCAGCTCGACGATCGAGGTCAGGCCCAGGTTGTATCGCGATTGCGCGAGCTCGAGGGCATCGGAGGCCTGCGCCAGCAGCGCCCGGGTCAGGTCGAGGCGCTGGAAGGCCGTCCGCGTGGCGAGCCAGGCGATGGTCACGTCGCGGGCGATGCCGTTCTCGAGCTCGCGCGCGCTCTCCTGCAGCGCCTCCGCGCGGAACGCTGCTTCGGCGTGCCGCGCGTTGAAGAGGCCGCCGTTGCTCAGCGGCACCGTCAGGTTCACGCCGGCGGCCGCGTAGTGGTCGGTGATGCCGTTTGCGTGATAGGGCGTGACGCCGGCCACCCCGACCGCCGCCAGCGACGGCATCCACAACGCCCGCTCCGCCTCGGCGAACTTGGTCGCGGCATCGGCGGCCAGCCGGCGCGCGGCCACGTCGGGACGACTCCGGAGCGCTTCCGCCACGAGCGCGGCGCTGTCGTCCGGCGGCGGCGACAGGTCTCCTTCGTCGACGAGCAGATAGCTCGACGACACCGGGTCGCCGACCGCAGCGGAGAGCGCCGCCTGCGCCGAGGCCAAGTCGTTCTGCGCCTGCACCCGCAGCAGCTGCGCCTCCCCCAGATTGACCCGCGCGAAGCTGACGTCGAGACTCGACTTCAGGTTGCTGTCGGCGAGCGCCTGGATCTGGTCGGCGACCGTCTGGCGGGTCGTCACCGTCTCTTCCGCCACGCGGAGCACCGCCTGGGCCCGCAGGGCGTCGAAGTAACTCCGATCGACGACCAGCAACACGTCGGCGCGACGCGCGTCGGTCTCCCGGTCGCGCGATTCGGCGCTGAGCGTCGTGCTTTGGACGAGATCATGCGTACGACCGAAGTCGGTCACCAGCTGCGACACCGCCACGCCCGTCGCCAGGCGATCGAACACCGTCGGGTTGTTCAGGCCGCCGGCGGCGATGCGGGTCGACTCGGCCGACGCGTCGGCCGCAGTCACGGCGCCGACCGCCGTCGGCAGATAGGCCGACCGCGCCTCGTGCACCATCTCGTGCGCCGCGAGCGCCGCCGCTTCGCCGACCTTGATCGTCGGGTGGCGCTGGAGCGCGAGCTGTTCGGCGTCGGGCAGGGTCAACGTGCGCGGCGTAGACGGATTCTGGGCGGCGGCCTGGAACGGCACCGCGCACCAGGCGAGCGCCGCAAAGGCGACAGCCCTCCTATGCATGACGCACCCTGCGGTAGACCAACAGGTAGGCGGCCGGCACGACGACCACCGTCATCGCGACCGAGACGAGCAGCCCGCCGATGATCGCGCGGGCCAGCGGCGCGTAGGCTTCGCTGCCGGTCCCGAGTTTGAGCGCCATCGGGATCAACCCGAACACTGTCGCCAGCGACGTCATCAGGATCGGCCGCAGCCGGATCCGGCACGAGCTGACGACCGCGTCGACGAGCGGCTCGCCGTCCTGCTCGAGCCGGTGCGTGAATTCGACGATCAGGATGCTGTTCGACACGACCATGCCGACCATCATCAGCACCCCCATCAGCGACTGCACGTTCAGCGTCGTCGCGGTGAGCAGGAGCGCGATGACGACGCCGGCGAGGCCGGTCGGCACGGCGAGCAGGATGAGCAGCGGATCGACGACCGACCGGAACTGGGCGACGAGAATCAGGTAGAGGAGGACCAGCGCCAGCGACAGGCCGCCGGCGAAGCTCGTGAAGCTTGCCTCCATCCCCTGCACCATGCCGCGCAGGTCGACCTTGACCCCCGCCGGCAGGTGCAGGCGCGCGATCGCGGCGCGCACGCCTTTGGCGACTCCGCCGAGGTCCTCTCCCGCAGGGTTGACGTAGATGTCGACCACCCGGCGGATCTGGTAGTGGTCGATCTCGGTCGGCGACTTGAGCGGCGTCACCGTCGTCACCGCGTCGAGCGTCGTCGGGTTGCGGATCTTCTCGGCGTGCAGCGGAATGCCCCGCAGATCGAGCAGGGTGTGGATGCGATCCTCCGGGTATTGCACGGTCAGCAGGTAGTCGTTCCCGCTCTTGGGGTCGACCCAGTAGCTCGGCGCGATCATCTGGTTCGAGGTCAGCGCGGTGATGACGTTGCCGACGACCTCGCGCTGGTTCAGCCCCAGCATCGCGGCGCGGGCCCGATCGACGTCGAGGCGCAGCGAGGGATAGTCGACGTCCTGCGGGACGAAGGCGTCGCTGACCCCGGCGACCGACCGCAGCTCACCGGCGAGGTCCGCCGCCGTCGCGTGCACCAGCTCGAGATTCGAGCCGCTCAGCTGCACGTCGATCGGCGCCGGCAGTCCCTGATTGAGAATCGCGTCGACCATCCCGCCGGAGCTGAAGAACGCGCTGATGTCCGGCAGCTCCTGGGCCATCGCCTGGCGAACGCGCGCGATGTACTGATAGCTGCCGATCCGGTGCTTCTCCCGAAGCGCCACCTGCACCGTCGCGGTGTGGGGCCCGGCGTTGCTGGTGTAGATCGACGAGAAGCCCGGCTGCACACCGATGTTGGCGACCACCAGCTCCAGGTCGGCGGGATCGACGATGCGCTTGACGATGGCCTCGACTTCGGCGACCTGGCCCGACGTCACTTCGATGCGGGTGCCGGACGGGGCCTTCATGTTGATCATGAACTGCCCGGCGTCGGTGCGCGGGAAGAACGACAGGCCGAGCAGCGGCGAGAGCATCAGCGCCGACGCGCAGAAGACCAGCACGGCGACGAGCACCAGCGCCGGCCGCCGCAGCGAGACGCGGACCCGTCCTTCGTACCAGCCGAGCAGCGCCTCGAATCCGTGGCTGAACCCCCGGTTGAAGCGCTCCATGCGCGACAGACTCGGTTGCGCGATCGGCATCCGCCGGTTCTCGTCGTCGGGAACCGTACCGACGATCCCTTCTTCGGCGCCGCTGTCGAATTCCGGATGACCCGGGTGATGATGCGAGTGCGAGGGCGCCTTCATGAAGCGCGCGCAGAAAAGCGGCACGACCGTCAGCGCCACGAAGTACGACGCGAACAGCGCGAGCACGACCGCCAGCGCCAGCGCCGAAAACAGGAAGCGACTGACGCCGTAGAGGAACATCACCGGGAAAAACACCACCGAACTGGTGAGGGTCGCGGCGAGCACCGCCATCGACACCTCGTCGCCGCCGCGTTCGGCCGCCACAGCCGGCGTCTCCCCCAGCTCGAGGTGGCGGTAGATGTTCTCGAGGACGATCACCGCGTTGTCGATGAGCCGCGAGAACACCAGCGCGAAGCCGGCGAGGATCATCGTGTTGATCGAGGCGCCGCCGGCATACAGGACAACGATCGCTGCCAGCACCGAGAGCGGGATCGCCAGGAACACGCCGGCGGTCGCACGGAAACTGCCGAGGAACACCAGCACCATCAGCCCGGTCAGCGCCAGCCCGATCCCGCCTTCGTCCAGCAGCGTCTCGATCGCGCGCTTGACGAACAGCGACTGATCGAACACGACGTCTGCCCGCAGCTGCGGCGGCGTGTCGACGAGAGTGTCGACCACCGCCTTGACGCCGTCGACGACCGCGATGGTGTTGGTGTCGCCCCCCTGCTTCATCACCGGCAGGTAGGCCGAGTTCTGGCCGTCGACGCGGACGACGTTGTTCTGGATCTGGTTCGCGTCGAGCGCCCTGCCGATGTCGCCGACCGTGACGATCGCCGGACCGTCGCTCTTCAGCGGAATGCGGTTGATGTCGTCGATGTCGCGGAACTGGCTGTTGGTGAAGATGGTGTAGTCGAACGGGCCGATCTTGACGTCGCCCGACGGCAGGATCAGATTCGCGTTGTTCACCGCGCGGACCACGTCCATCGGGCTCATCTGGTACGCCTGCAGCTTGTCGGGATCGACGTAGACCATGATCTGGCGGTACTTGCCGCCGAACGGGGGCGGCACCGACGCGCCCGGCACGGCGGCGAGCTGGTTGCGGATGGTGAATTGCCCCAGGTCGCGCAGTTGCGTCTCGGTCAGCCCTTCCCCGCGCAGGGTGATCAGGCACACCGGCAAACTGGAGGCGTCGAACTTCTGGACGATCGGCGGCAGCGTGCCCGGCGGCAGCCGCCGCAGGTCGGCCATCGCCAGGTTCGAGATCTCGGTGACGTCGGAGTCGGCGTTGGTCCCCGGCTGGAAGAACACCTTGATGATGCTCGTCCCGGGCAACGACCGTGATTCCATGTGGTCGATGCCGGCGCCGAGCGTGAAGAAACGCTCGAACCGGCCGGTGATGTCCGTCTCGATCTGCTCCGGCGGCATGCCGCTGTAGAACGTGGCGACCACCACTTGCGGAATGTTGATCGTCGGGAAGAGATCCACCGGCATCCGCAGCAGACTGGTGAGCCCGATGACCGAGACGATGAGGCACGCGACGACGATGAAGTAAGGGTTCTTGATCGAGAAGCGCGGCATCACTTCTCCCCTTGCGTCGCCGGCGACACGATCTTCGGCGTCACCGCCGTGCCGCGCTTCAACTGGTCACGCGCGCCGATCACCACGAGGTCGCCGGCCGCGATCGGTCCGCTGACCTCGACCCGCGACGCCGACTCCAGCCCCACCGTCACCGTGCGCGGCTCGATCACGCCATCTCTGGTGACGACGACCAGGCTGCCGCGTCCGCCGCCCCGGTCGATCGCCTCGACCGGCACCGTCAGCACGTCACGCGCCTCCCTGAGCGCTATCGTCGCGGCGGCGTTCATGCCCGGCATCAGCTCCCCCGACGGGTTCGGCACATCGACCTCCACCGGCATCGTCCGGGTATCCGGATCGAGCCGATCGGCGAAGCGCGCGACCGCGCCGGCGAACGTGCGGCCGATGGCCGGCACAGCAACCGTGACCGGCGTCTTGAGCCGGATGCTCGGCACCGCCGACTCCGGCACCGCCAGGACCAGGCGCAGCGTGTCGACCTCCGACAGCCGCACGATCGGCATCGTCTGCGTCTGCGACGAGGTGCCGGCCTGGATCATCGCGCCATGGTCGGCGTAGCGGCGCGTGATCACGCCCGAGAACGGCGCCGAGATCCGGGTGTAGTTGAGCAACGTCTGCGTCTTGCGGCCGTTCGCCCTGGCGTACTCGAGCTGACCTCGTGCCGCCGCCACCGAGGCCTTGGCCGTGGCGACCTGCGCTTCCGCCTGGCGGTCGCGCGAGGCGACCTCGTCGAGATCCTGCTGCGCGATCAGCTTCGGGCGTGTCTTGTCGACGGCGGCCAGCCGCGCCGCAGCCAGGTGCGACGCGTCGTGCGCGGCGCCGGCGCGATCGAGATCCGCCTGGGCGCGGTTGACGTCCTCCGCGGCGCGGGTGATGGCCGCCTCGTCCTGCTGCGCTTCGTTCTGCAGCTCGGGCACCTCCAGCAACGCGAGCAACTGCCCTTCCTTGACGTGGTCGCCGACGTCGACGGTGATCGACTGCAGGTAGCCGGCCACCTTGGCGTGGACGTCGATCTCCTGGTTGGCGCGGAACTCGGCGCCGATGGTGAGCGCCTGGGTGACGTCACCGCGGGTGACCGGGGCCACCGCGACGGTTTTCGCATCCGGCTTGCGCTCGGCAGCCCCCGCGCTCGCCCGTGTACAGGCAGAGACTGCGGTGGCGACGCCGAGCGCGCAGATACCTACGACTCGCTTCATGCGTGCAACTCCCGCCGCGGGCAGGGCCCCGGCAGCTACGACCAACCCGATGACGACGACGGATGGCTAGGAGCGGACGACCGCGGGAGGACCGCGAAGGGAAGCGATGACGTGCTGTGGCTCGATGGGGATCGGCAGGCGCGGGAGCTGCGGCGCAGGACCGACCGGCCGCAGCAGCGGCGAGGCCGCCGCGTCCGGCGGCGGCGCCGCGACGTCGGGGGGGACGTCGAACGACTTGTTGAAGCTGGGCGCGAGCCGCGGCCTTGGACCGGGGTCGAACGTCCGCGTCGCGCGGACGAACGCCGGCACCACGACGAGGCACACGATCAAAGCGCCGACAAGGGCGCGCAGCTTCGACAGCATTCCCGCAGATCCGAGAATCAGTAGTATATCCACTTGCGCGCGCCGCGAATTCTGTCATCCCTGTCAGGTTGGCTGCTCCTGACGATCGCCGTGCCGGCCTTGGCACAGTCGGTTCCGACGACGCCGGCCGACACCCCTTCGATCCGTGTCGGCACCACGATCTTCACGGACTACAGCATCCAGCAGGAGCCGAAGATTACCGACGCCGACGGTAACCAGGTCGAGCAGAGCCAGTTCGAGATCACCCGCGCCTACATCAACCTGACCGGCAACGCCTCGAAGCGGATTTCCTTTCGACTCACCACCGACGTCACCCGCGAGACCGGCACCGGATCCGCGCTGAACGGCAGCTACACCCTGCGTCTGAAGTTCGCCTACCTGCAGTGGAATCTCGACGACGCGCTGCGCAGCAAGGACACCTACGTCCGGCTGGGCATCCAGCCGACGCCCTGGCTGGTACATATGGACGAGATCTACCGCTACCGCTTCCAGGGACAGGAATTCGAGGAGCGCGACGGGTACCTGAATTTCGCAGACGTCGGCGTGTCGATGCACTACACGCTGCCGGACGGCTACGGCGACGTCCATACGGGCCTCTACAACGGCGAAGGCTACAGCCACGTCGATCCGAACGATCAGAAGGGCTGGATGACGCGCGGCACGCTGCGGCCGTTTCCGCGGCGTGGCGTCCTGCGCGGGCTCCAGGTCAACGGGTTCTATGATCGCGATGCCTACGTCAGCGACGCTGAGCGACGCCGCACCAGCGCGTCGGTGACGTTCGAGCATCGCTATGTGACCGCCGCCTACGACACGATGCGTGCCATCGATCAGGTGACCACCGCCGTCGCGCCGCTGCGCGGCCGCGCCTGGTCGGCGTGGGTCGTCCCGAAGTCCACGCACGGCTGGGAAGGGCTCCTGCGCGTCGATCGGATCACACCGGACGCGGACGCGGCGGCTCAGGTCCGCCGGCGCGAGATCGCCGGCGTCGCCTACTGGTTTCCGCATCAGGGCCCCGTCCTCACCGCGCTGATGCTCGACCTCGACGACACGCGATTCGCCGGGTTCGTGCCGGCACAGCCGCGGCAGCGCAAGCTGGCGCTGCACGCAATGCTCGTCTTCTAGCCTCAGCTCGCCGGCCCTCGCCGGATTTAACACCGACGTAACGCAGGCGTTACCGGCTGATCATGGGCATCTCATAGGCTTCGGGTCTATGAAGAGACTGTTTCCTTTACTCGTGATGTTGACAGTGGCCGTGCCCTGCGCCGCGCAGGTGACGCCGGCCGCCGGCTACACCCCGCCCGACGACACGCCGTCGATCAAAGTGGGCGCCTTGATTTATACGGACTACACGGTTCAGATGGACCCGAAGATCACCGATACCGACGGCAATTCCACGACGCTGAACTCGTTCAATGTCGGCCGTGCCTACATCAACATCACGGGCAACATCTCGCACAGCATCGCCTTCCGCATCACGCCCGACATCACCCGCGAGACCGGCGCCGGCAGTTCGCTCAACGGCAGCTATACCTTCCGTCTCAAGTACGCCTTCGCGCAGTGGAACCTCGACGACTACATGACGAAGGGATCGTGGGTGCGCCTGGGCCAGCAAACGACGCCCTACGTCGACTACGCGGAAGGCATCTATCGCTATCGGTTCCAGGGCACGACGTTCATCGAACGCGAGGGCTATCAGTCATCGGCCGACGTCGGCGCGACGTTCCACTACAACTTCGCGCAGAACTTCGGCGACTTGCACGGCGGCGTCTACAACGGCGACACCTACACCAAGCCCGAGGCCAACGATCAGAAAGGCTGGACCGTGCGGACCACATTCCGTCCGCTCGCCCACGCCAGCGCACAGGCGGCGCACGGCCTGCGCGTCACCTACTTCGTCGATGCCGACCACTACGTGAAGAGCGCCGATCGCTTGCGCTCGGAACTCGCCGTCACCTTCGAGCATCAGTATCTGAACGCCTCGTTCGAGAGCCTGTGGACGAAGGATCAGACGTCGGTGGCCAAGTCGGAGGCTGACGGCAAGGGCTGGTCGGTGTGGGTGACGCCGCGCACCAAGATCGGCTGGGAAGGGTTGATCCGCTACGACCACCTGGAGCCGAATGACTCGTCCGCGACCTCCAACCAGACACACACCCGGTTCATCGGCGGCATCGCCTACTGGTTCCCGCATCAGGGCAGCGTGTCGACGGCGCTCCTGCTCGACTACGACGACGCGAAGTTCAACAACTTCACGCCAGTGCAGCCCGAGCAGAAGAAGGTCGCCGTCCACTGCCTGCTGAGTTTCTGATCGTCACGCACACGCTCGAGAGGATGAGGAGACAAGTCATGAAAATGTTCGCAATCAGCGCGGCCGGAGTGGCGCTCGCAGCCGCGACGCTCGGCGCCGCCACGCCGATCAACGGCGCCGGGGCGACGTTCCCGGCCCCCATTTATACGAAATGGTTCTCCGAGTACAACAAGCTGCACGGCGACGTGCAGATCAACTATCAGCCCATCGGCTCGGGCGGCGGCATCAACCAGATCTCGCACAAGACGGTGTTCTTCGGCGCTTCCGACGGTCCGATGACCCCCGACCAGATGCTGGCAGCCCAGGGTGGCAAGATCCTGCATTTCCCCACGGTGCTGGGCGCCGTCGTGCCGATGTACAACGTCCCGGGCCTCAAGGGGGAACTCAAGTTCACCGGGCCGGTGCTCGCCGACATCTTCCTCGGCAAGATCACGAAGTGGAACGACCCGGCGCTCACGAAACTCAATCCTGAGGCGAATCTTCCCGGCACCGACATCACCGTCGTGCATCGCGCCGACGGCTCCGGCACCACTTACATCTGGTGCGACTACCTGGCGAAGGTCTCCCCGGAATACAAGAAGCGCATCGGCGTGGCGACCTCGGTCAACTGGCCGGTCGGCCTCGGCGGCCAGAAGAGCGACGGCGTCGCCGGGCTGGTGAGCCAGACCCCGGGCGCGATCGGCTACAACGAGCTGGTCTACGCGATCCAGAACAAGATCGGCTACGGGACCGTGCAGAACATGAGCGGCAAGTTCGTGTCGGCCTCCCTCGAGTCGGTGACCGCGGCGGCGGCCGCCGCGGCTAAAGCCATGCCGGCCGACTTCCGAGTCTCCATCACCAACGCACCGGGCGACGATGTCTATCCGATCGCGTCGTTCACCTGGCTGCTGCTCTACCAGAATCCGTCCGACAAGGCGCAGGCGAAGGTGATGAACGACTTCGTCAAGTGGGCGCTGACCGACGGCCAGAAGTACTGCAAGGACCTCGGCTACGCGCCGCTGCCCCAAAGCGTCGTCGACATGGAGCTGAAGCAGCTCTCGACGATCAGCGCCAAGTAGCGCCCGCCGATCTCGTATGCCTTCATCCACCCGTTCCGACGACACCCTCTTCAAAGTCGGGACGGGTGCGGTCGCGCTGATCGTGCCCGCCGTCGTCGTCGGCATTGCCGTCATGCTCTGGCGCGATTCGCGCCTGTCCATCCACGAGTTCGGCTGGGGCTTCTGGACCACCGCCACGTGGGATCCGGTCTCCGGCGTCTTCGGGGCGCGCCCGTTCATCTGGGGGACGCTCTATTCGTCGATACTGGCGCTGCTGGTCTCGACGCCGATCGCGCTCGGCATCGCGATCTACATCTCCGAACTCTCCCCTGCCTGGCTGCAGCGTCCGCTGGTGTTCATCACCGAGCTGCTGGCCGCCATTCCGTCGATCGTCTACGGACTGTGGGGCATCTTCGTACTCATCCCGTTCATTCGATCGATCGAGCTGGCGACGCCGGCCGCGATGAAGGCGCTGCCGCTGTTCAGCGGTCCGCCGCTTGGCGCCGGCATGCTGGCGGCCGCGACCGTGCTTGCGATCATGGTGATTCCCTTCAGCTCGGCGGTGGCCCGCGAGGTCCTGAGGGCGGTGCCGCAGGCGCAGCGCGAGGGAGCCTACGCGCTCGGGGCGACCCGCTGGGAAGCGATCCGGATGGCGCTCTTCTACGGCCGCACGGGGATCGTCGGCGCGGTGATGCTCGGGTTCGGACGCGCGCTCGGCGAGACGATGGCGGTGACGATGGTCATCGGCAACACCCCGCAGGTGTCGCTCTCACTGTACAAGCCGCAGTACACGATGGCCGCGGTCCTGGCGAACGAATTCGCCGAGGCTGCGACACCGCTCCACATCGATGCGCTCGTCGAGATCGGCCTCGTGCTGTTCGCGATGACCCTGGTGATCAACGCCATTTCCCGCGCCTTCATCTGGTCGCTGGGCCGGCAGACGCGCACGCGCGTCGATCCGGTCCCGGCCGTCCCGGCTGCGGAGGCCGCCTAGCGTGCGCAACCGCTGGCGGAAGGCGCTCTCCGGCACCATCGTCGTCCTCTGCATAGGCGCGGTCCTGGTGGCGCTGCTGCCGCTGGCGCTCGTGCTCTTCTACGTCGTGACCCAGGGCATCACCTCGCTGAACCTGGCGTTCTTCACCCATGGGCCGGTGCCGGTCGGCGAGACCGGCGGCGGCATGGCCAATGCGATCGTCGGATCGCTGATGGTGACGGGGATGGGCGCGATCGTCGCCATTCCGATCGGCGTCATCGCCGGCACGTATGCAGCCGAATACCGCGGCACGCGGATCGCCGTCGCCACGCGTTTCGCCGCCGACACGCTCAACGGCGTGCCCTCGATCGTGATCGGGGTATTCGCGTTTGCGATCGCGGTCCTGCCGTTTCACCAGTTCTCGGCGATGGCCGGAAGCGTCGCACTCGGGATCATGATGCTGCCGCTCGTGACCCGGACGACCGAGGAACTGCTGTTGCTCGTCCCGCAGTCGCTTCGGGAAGGCGCCCTGGCGCTGGGGGCGACGCGGGCACGCGCGGTGTTCACCGTCGTCGTGCCCGCCGCCCTGCCTGGCATCATCACCGGCGTGCTGCTGGCGCTGGCGCGCGTGGCCGGAGAGACGGCGCCCCTGCTGTTCACGGCGCTGAACAACCAGTATTTCACGGCCGATCCGCGCCAGCCGATCTCGACGCTGACGGTGCAGGTCTTCACCTACGCCTCGTCGGCATACACGGATCTGCACCGGCAGGCCTGGGCGGGCGCGCTGGTGCTGGTCATCATCGTTTTCACCTGCTCGCTGCTGGCGCGATTCGCCACGGCACGTCTCGAGCGAATGCAGCGCGGGTCGTAGCGGGCCAGTCGCAGCCGCGACAACGACTTAACCGGCAATTAACACAGGCGTCACACGCGCGAAAAGCCGAGGCCGTAGGCTGCAAGCGTGGTTCCTCCACGCGTACTCGTAGTCGAAGACGAACAGGACATCGCCGGGCTGATCAAGCTCGCCCTCGAGCGATCCGGCGACGCGGCGGTCGAGATCGTCGGACGCGGCGACGACGCGCTCCGTTCGATCGCCGGACGTCCTCCCGACCTGGTCATCCTCGACTTGAACCTGCCAGCCGTTCCCGGCGATGAGATATGCCGGCTGCTCCGCCAGAAACCCGAGACCAGACAGATTCCCATCATCATGCTCACGGCGCGGACGTCGGAGTCGGATCGGGTGGCCGGGCTGGACCTGGGCGCCGACGACTACGTCACCAAGCCGTTCAGCCTGCGCGAGCTCGGCGCGCGGGTGCGCGCGGTGCTGCGGCGCCGCCGCGAAGCGGGCCTCGAGACGAAAGCCTTCCGTTACGCCGGCAAGCACCTGACGGCCGATTTCGAAGCCGTGTCGATCGCCGTGGGCGGCGAGCCGGTGCGGTTGACGCGGCGGGAATTCGAGCTGCTGCGATTCCTGGTCGAGAACAAGAACCGCGTCATCTCACGCGATCGGCTGCTGGAGCGTGTCTGGGGCTACGAGCGCTTCATCGAAACGCGCTCGGTCGACGTGCACGTCGGACGCCTGCGGGCCAAGCTGGGAGTCGCCGGCGGGCAGATCGAAACCGTGATCGGCCTCGGCTACCGCTTCAACGAGTAGTCAGTTGCGGGCGACGGCGGACCAGCCGTCGTTCTCGAGCTCGTCAATCAGGAGGTTGAACACCTGCTGCGCACGTTCGACACGGTGCCAGTCCGTGTAGTGGACGTCCTTCAACACGGTTTCATCCGACACGTCCCGCACTTCCCAGCCGGACTCCCCGCGGGGAGAAATCGAAAATCGGCGCCTGTGGCCCGCGTTTATGAGTTCCTTGGTAAACATCAGTAACCTGTCCTGCATGAATTGACGGCCCTCTTGATCTATATCCCGGGCAGGGATGACAGGGATGTAAACAGTAGGTAAATTCAATTTTTTGGTCAGGCGGACTAAAGGCGGTCCTGGCCGAATTTACGATGCCGACGCCGTGTCGTAATTCGGTCAGCGTATAAGGCTGGGGTATGTCGTACACCGTGACGCTTTGGTGTGGCTGCCGGGTTTACGTTTCCTGTCACCCGCTCACCCGTCTTGCGCACTCGCGCATTGTCGAGCACCGTGGCGACAGTTGCCCGATCCGTCGCCACGACCCCGGGGCCCGGTTGTGGCTCTGGGAGCTCCTGCCGGACCCCAGAGCCGACTCGGCAGCGCTGGACGAGGTCGGGGAGGGCCCGGCCGCCCGGTAGAGCCCGCGGCGGCGATTACATGAGCCAGGACATCCTCGACGACCGTCCCGTCGGCGCGCTCGATCGCGCCGACTTGTACATCAACCGCGAGCTCAGCTGGCTCGCCTTCAACGCGCGCGTGCTGGCCCAGGCCCGCGACACGCGCCATCCACTGCTCGAGCGCGTCAAGTTCCTCGCCATTGTCGGTACGAACCTCGACGAGTTCTTCATGATTCGCTTCGCGGCGCTGCTCAAGCAGTTGCGCAGCCGGCGCGAGAGCGTCTCGACCGACGGGCTCACCACGCATCAGCAGGTGACGCTCGTGCGCGAGCGCGCGCTCGACATGCTCATCGAACAGGGGCGCTGCTGGGAACGGGAGCTGCGCCCCGAACTGGCTCGATACGACATCGCGTTCCTCGATCCCGCCGACCATCACGACGCCCTTCGCGACTGGCTCGCCGAATACTTCCGCCGCGAGATCGCGCCGCTGCTGACGCCGCTCGCGTTCGATCCCGGCCATCCGTTTCCGCACATCTCCAACCTCAGCAAGAACCTTGCGGTGGCGGTCAAACACGACGGGCGCACCAAGTTCGCGCGTCTGAAGCTGCCGCCGACCGTACCGCGGTTCATCGAGATCCCGTCGGCGATGGCGAACGGGGCAGAGGCATTCGTATTCCTCGAGGACGTCGTCTGCGCCAACGTGCAGTCGCTGTTTCGCGGCACCGCCGTCAAGAGCGCGCACCTGTTTCGCGTCGTCCGCGACACCGACATGGTCATCCAGGAGGACGAGGCGGACGACCTGCTCGAGACGGTCGATCACGGCCTCCGCCAGCTGCGCCACGGCGCGCCGTCGATGCTGCAGGCCGACGAACGGATGCCGCGCCGCATGCTCGACATCCTGGTCGAGAATTTCGAGATCGACGAGGGCGTCCTCGTCCGCACCGGTGACCGGATCGGCTTCGGCGACTGGATGCAGCTCACCAAGCTCCATCGGCCCGAGCTCAAGGACCTGACGTTCGCGCCGCGCGTGTTGTGGAAGCGGTCCACGTCGGAGGAGGTGTTCGAAGCCATCCGCCACCGCGATCACCTGCTCCACCATCCGTTCGATTCGTTCACGTCGGTCGAGCGCCTGCTGAGCGCCGCCATCGAGGACGACGGCGTCGTCGCCATCAAGATGACGCTCTACCGCATCGGCCACGACTCGCCGCTCGTCGATCTGCTCGTCGAGGCGGCCGAGGCGGGCAAGCAGGTCGCGGTGCTCGTCGAGCTGAAGGCGCGCTTCGACGAGCGCAACAACATCGTCTGGGCCAATCGCCTGGAGACGGCGGGCGTCCACGTGGTCTACGGGCTGGTCAATCTGAAGACCCACGCCAAGCTGTGCCTGATCGTGCGCAAGGAGCCGGACGGCATCCGTCGTTACGCGCACGTCGGCACCGGCAACTACAACGCCGCGACGGCACGCATGTACACCGATCTCGGCCTGATGACGGCCCGGCCGGCCATCGTCGAAGACATCACCCACGTCTTCAACTATCTGACCGGCTATTCCAGCCAGACCGACTACGACGCGCTGCTGGTCGCCCCCGTGAGTCTGCGTCGGCGGCTGCTGGCGATGATCGATCGCGAAGCGGCGCACGCCGCCGCCGGGCGGCCGGCGCGGATCATCATGAAGATCAACGGCCTGACCGACAACGAGTTCATTCAGCGCCTGTATCAAGCCTCGCAGGCCGGCGTCGACGTCGACCTGATCGTCCGCGGCATCTGCTGCCTGCGTCCCGGCGTCCCGGGCGTCAGCGACCACATCAAGGTCCGCTCCATCGTCGGCCGCTTCCTCGAACACTCGCGGATCTTCTGGTTCGACAACGGCGGCGATCCCGGTGTCTACATCGGCAGCGCGGATCTCATGGAGCGGAACCTCGATCGGCGCGTCGAGGTGTTGTGCCCGGTGCTGGATCCAGCACTGCGCACCTATCTGCGCGACACGGTGCTCGACCTCTGCCTGCGCGACACCGAGCAGGCGTGGATGCTCGAACCCACCGGCACCTACGTGGCGCCACCCGACGGCGCGTCGGATGATCGAATCAACGAACAGGCCACGCTCTTGCAGCGCCACACGGTCGACTACCAAGCATGATTGGCGGCTGACACGGCGCGCGCCGCCCGCCGCGTGACGGCGCGTCAGACGCGGATATCGTCGTGCGCGAAATCCTTCGGCCGGTGATGGATCATTTCCGACCAGAAGTTACCGACGTATAGCCGGAACACGCGGCCGCGCCCGAGCGCCTTGTAGCGGCGCGCGGACGTGGCGACCACGCAGTCGTAGGCCAGCTCGACGGCGCCGATGCGCGTCAGGCGGCGCCCAAGATTCGTGTCCTCGCCGTGGAATTCGATCGTCGTGTCGAAGCCGCCGATCATCTCGAGCGCCCAGGCGCGCACCGCGAAGTTTCCGCCGTAGAGCACCGCGCCGGCGCCCAGCAGGTGGTGCGCGGTGAAGTGCGCGAGCGGCGCCAGCGTGTAGTCGTAGAGTCGCGCGCCGGCGACGCCGATCCGGTCCCAGTCATAGAAGCGGTAGGGGCCGGTCACCGCGACCGTCGAGGGCGAGCGCAGGAACCGCCGTTCGAGGCGCTCGATCAGCCGTAGCGGCGCGCGGCAGTCGGCGTCCATGTAGAAGAGGACGTCGCCGCGCGCCGCCACGCGGCCGGCCGCGCGCGCCCAGAGCAACCCCTTGCGGGGCTCCTCGACGACGCGCACGCCCGGCACCGCCCGCGCCACCTGACGCGTCCCGTCCGTACTGGCGTTGTTGACGACGATGATCTCGTCGGGGATGCGCGTCTGCGCCAACAGCGAGTGCAGCGCCGCCGGCAGCAGCCGTTCCTCGTTGAACGCGCAGACGATCGCCGAGATCGACGGCCTTGCCTGCATGGCACGCGTCATCGCGACCACGCGCCGCGCAGCCGCCCCGCAGCCGGCCGCGCCACCAGATCGACCAGCAGCGCTCGATTGAAGCGCGCCTCGAGCATGAAGTGCGCGACGGCGACGACCAGCGGCTGCGTCATCAGCGGCAGTATCGCCAGCCCGGTCGCGAACACGACGTGGCTCCGGTAGTCGAGCGGCTTCGACACCAGATCGGTCGTGCTCTCGCGATAGAAGTTCGAGGCGACCCGTATGATGTCCGAAGCCATGGTCAGGTAGTTGCCTTCGCGCCCGTGCACCGTGACGCGGCCGGCGTGCAGTTCGCTCAGGAACGCCTCGCGCGTCGTGGCGTGCGGCGCGTCGATGTAGCTGCGGCCGATGCCGCGCTGGGTGTGCGAGTCGCTGCCGCCGACGCGCACCTTGCGGCACGCCTCGGCCAGCGCCGACGCCGTCCGGTTCTGCACCGGCAGGCGCGAGCCGTTGCGCACTTCGATGCCGTTGACCCAGGGCATCAGCGCCGCGATGTGCGCCGCCGTCACGTGTCCGTTGATGCGCGACGCGACGTGATTGAGCGAGACGAACAGCTCCTCGCGGTTCAGGTACTGCATCAGCTCGCGCACGTTGAAGCGGAGTCGCTGAATGTCGCGGTGCTGTGATTCATTCAGCCCGAGCACCCCCAGATGCACGCGAACGCCGTCCTCTGGGAAAACGCCGGTCACTTCCGAACCGATGATGACGTCGGGCCGGTCGGCGAGCGCCAGCGCGCCGTCGATCGCATCGTGATCCGTGATCGCCACCAGATCCATGCCGCGCGCCTTGGCGCGGCGGTAGACGCCCTCGGGCGAGTTGTAGCACTCGCGGAGCAGCCGGCCGAATCCACGAATCGTGGACGGGCCGGAGAACACCGTGTGGACGTGCGTGTCGACTTTCACAGTTTCCTCCTCTCGCCCCGGTGACGCGATGATGACGGAGGGCTGTGAAGGTCGTGTGCCTGACGCGTTACGCGCGGGTAAAACCTACGGGACGATGCCAGGCGCCGGTTGACGATGGTGGACGACGCGGGCCGCGACGTCGGGAAAATCGGTGAACATGCCGTCGACGCCGGCGTCTCGGAACTGCTCGTACTCGGTCTCGGCGGGCCGTGGTAGGGGCCGGCCCAGATCGCGCCCGAGCCGCTGTGCCAGCTCATTGCGCATGCGCCGGCAGCGTAACGGCGCGGCGCGACGCACGTACGAAGACCGTGCAACAACTTCGCAACCAGCCGGCGCGCCGGCCTAGCGCATCACCCCGAGAAAGAACAGCACCAGCTCGATGACCAGGATCAGGACGACCGCGATCTCGAGGAACTGGCCCCGCGAGATCGACACCTGTTCGACGGCGAAGCGATAGATGTCGTCGAGCGTCTCGAGCTTCTCCTCGACGCTCTGTCGCCAGCGCGCCAGCCCGAGCCGCGACGCCGCCAGCGCCAGCACCCGCGCCGCGTAGATGTCGCCGACGATCTTCAGCGCGTTGTCGGTGCGATCGGTGATCTCGTTGACGTCGATGAACAGCGAGTGGACCTGATTGGCGGCGCGCGCGGCGCCGCCGCCGAGCAGGTTGTGCCACCAGCTCGTGTTCTGCAGCGCCGGATAGATGCGCGCCAGCTCGGCGTCGAGCAGCGCGTCGTAGTAGCGGAACTCGAGCAGCTGCGAGTTGGTGAACTCGAACAGCTCCAGCGCCTCGCCGGCCCCCGCCTCGGTGTCGTAGACGAACGCCGCGTTCCAGGTCGGCACGACCAGATCGTGCGAGAAGTAGGACAGCCGGTTCCTGAGGACTTCGCCCTGCTCCTGCGGACTGAGCGGCAGCGTCTCGCCGCGCAGCATCTGCGCGAGCTGGCCGCCGCGCTCGGCGACGAGCGTCTCTGCATCGACCGGTGCCGCCAGCTCGTGGACGGCGACGATCAGATAGTCCTCGGTGAGATACGACTGGCGCGGGTGGGTCATCGCCGCGCCGCAGCGCTCGACCGTCTGGCGGATCGCCGCCTCCGCCGCATCTTCGAGGCCCGCGTTCTCGATATAGCGCTGGCTGGTCACCACCAGCTCGTCCCAGGTGCCGGCGAACGGCCGCAGCAGCGCCAGCGACACGACGCCGTAGTCGAAGAACTTCAGCCGCGCCTGAAAACCTTCGATGTGCGCGAGCCCCGCCGCCTCCCCTTCGAAAACGAGCGGCGGCGTCTGATACTGCAGGCGCGCCGGCTGCGCCGACTTCGACGACAGCCGCGCGACTTCGCCACCGCCGAGCGCCGCGCGCAGGCGCGCCAGATCGATCTGCTCGGCGACGTCGAACAGGTACAACGCCGCGATCGTGGCGCCGCGCACCTCCATCACGATCCATTGTAGCGGCCGCATCGCGTGATGGCGGCGATGGCCGCTCGCGACCGTGCACGAATTAACGCACGCGTGATCGATTCGTCGCGTCCGCGTCGTGGCCGCAGGACACACTCTTCCTGCGGCCGACCGGTGATCGGTCCTCCTCCCCCAGGGTGGATAGCGAATCGGGACGCATGTTCCTCCATTCAACATCCGGCACCCCCTGGCCGATCACCGGGCAGCCGCACATGACTCCCGCCTCCGGGCACCGGCCGAGCTGCCGTCGTCTTGTAGAATCGCAGCATGAACGATGTGTTGACGTTGGTCCTCGGCGGCGGCCGCGGCACGCGTCTGTTTCCGTTGACCCACCACCGATCGAAACCGGCCGTACCGATCGGCGGCAAGTACCGTCTCATCGACATTCCGATCAGCAATTGCCTGCACGCCGGTCTCAAGCGGATCTTCGTGCTGACGCAGTTCAACTCGGCGTCGCTCAACCGCCACGTCGCGCAGACCTACCGCCTCGATCTGTTCTCTGACGGCTTCGTCGAGGTGCTCGCCGCCGAGCAGACGCCCGACAACGCCGGCTGGTTCCAGGGGACGGCCGACGCCGTGCGCCAGGCGGCGCGCCATTTCTCTGGCTACGACGCCAGCTACTACCTGATCCTGGCCGGCGATCACCTCTATCGCATGGACTTCACCGAGCTCATCGACGCGCACATCGAGAGCCAGGCCGACATCACGATCGCCGCGCAACCGGTCGGCCTCGACGATGCGACGCAGATGGGCATCTTCCGCTTCGACGCGCTCGGCCACATCACCGGCTTCGAGGAGAAGCCCGACGCCGCGCGTCTGGTCGAATTGAAGAGCAGCGTGGCGGGCGCCAGCACGCACGGCCCGGCCGCCGACAAGCCGTTCGTCGCGTCGATGGGCATCTACGTCTTTTCGCGCGACGTGCTGCTCGAAATCCTCGAGCGCCCCGGCGTCGACTTCGGCAAGGAGATCATCCCGGCGTCGCTCGGCTCGCTCAACGTGCGGTCGTTCCTGTATCGCGGCTACTGGGCCGACGTCGGGACGATCCAGGCGTTCTACGACGCCAACATCGCCTTGACGCAGCGCGGCGCGCCGTTCAATTTCTTCCACGCGAGCTGCCCGATCTACACGCACCCGCGCTTCCTGCCGGCGACGCGCACCTACGACGTGCACATCGACGCGTCGATCGTCGCCGAAGGCTGCTACCTGGATCGCTGCGAGATCCGCGATTCGGTCATCGGCATCCGCAGCAGCGTCGGCCCCGGCGCGCGCGTCACCCGCTCCGTTCTGCTCGGCGCCGATTTCTACCAGGACGAGGATGCGCCCGGCGACGTCGCGCTCGGCGTCGGCGACGGCGTCGTGCTCGATCGCGTCATCGTCGACAAGAACGCGCGCATCGCCGAAGGGGTCCGTCTGGTCAACGACGCCGGCGTGACGACGGCCGACGGCGACGGCTGGTACATACGCGACGGGATCATCGTCGTGCCGAAGGGCGCGGTCGTGACGAACGGCGTGACGGCGCCTCGAGAACCGTCCGCTCGTTCCGAAACCGCACGGAAATAAACCTTCGCGGCGCGCGGCCGTCTAACGCGACTGAGGATGCATGAGAGGACCACCCGAACGGGAGGTCTTCATGCTGTCAGCCATGACGTGGACCCTGGCACTCACCATGGGTCTCGTCCCACGATCAGAACCACTGAGCGCGGCGGCGGTGCTCGAGGCGCCGACCCGGCACGTTCGCGCCACCGGACACACCGTACCTGGACTGCTTCGCACCGGCTTCACTCAATCGCGCACCTTCGCGGCGCTGCTGCAGCGGCTCGAACGCAGCGACGTCATCGTCTACATCGAGGATGTGCCGCGGCTGCCAGGCGCGCTCGATGGACGCCTCCTGATCCAGCCAGCCGCGCACGGCGTCCGCTACCTGCGGATCCAGGTCGCTCTGCACGGCTCGCCGTTCGACAGCATCGCGACGATCGGCCACGAGCTGCGCCATGCGGTCGAAGTGGCGAACGCGTCGACGGTCGTCGACGAACAGGGCCTGGCGGATCTCTATCGCCGCATCGGGATGGACTACGGCAACAACCTGTTCGACACGATCGAGGCGCAGGAGATCGGCCGCCAGGTCGGGAGGGAGCTGCAGCACACCTGACCGCTGTGCGAGGGCGGCAACGGCGCTCAGTCGGCCAGCTGCCGCAGCATCTTGGGCGTGAGGAACCAGCGCAGCAAGCCGGTCCCCTTGGGCGGCAGCATGTCGAAATCGAGGCGGCACATGCCGCCCTTCTTGAATTCAAGCGGCGTCCGCGCGCCGATCAGCTGCGCGGCCAGCTCTCCGAGGTTCGGCTCGTGACCGACCAGCGCGACTCGCGCCTTGCGCGCGTGGCGGGAGATTTCCTGGATGACCGACGCCGAGGAGCCGGCCGGCGCGAGCGAATCCGAGGTGGCGATCGCCGGATGATCCTTGAGTTCCTCCGAGAACACGTCGGCCGTCTGGCGGGTGCGGACGAGCGGACTGGTGACGATCTGGTCGAACGTGATGCCGATCGCGTTCAGCCCGCGCGCCGACTTGCGCAGACGCGCGACGCCTTCCGGCGTGAGCGGCCGCTTCGAGTCATCGGGCCACTCCTTGCCCCGTTCGGCCGCCAGGCCGTGCCGAATCAGATACAGCTCGAGCATCGCCATCGCATCAACTCTTTTCATCCGTCCGCACGGGCGCCCGCGATGGCGCTAACCGCCGGCCGCTCGCCCGCGCCGCAACGCCAGCGCCATCTTCACTGGTCGCGGCCGTCGGCCGCGCGCCGACAGGCGCACCGGGATGTCGTGGCGGCCGCGCTCGACCGCGATCCGGAGCGGCGGCAGCGACGCGACGTAGCGGCCGTGCAGCAGGCGGCATTGATCCTCGATGAGCCGCGACAGCACCGCCAGGCCCGCGTCCGGCGTGCTGCGTCGATGCCTCGGCGCCGCGCCGACCACGGCGACGTGGTGTTGCAAGACCTGCAGATCGTGCAGCCGGCCGAGCGCGTCCTGCACGCGCTTGAGACTGCGCACCGCGTCGCGGCACGGCACCGCCCCCGTCTCGTCGGCGATCTCCAGCGCGTAGCGCAGCTTCTTCGCGGCGATGCGCACCCGATGGAGGCCTTCCGGGTTGTAGACCCGCCCGGCGCTGTCGATGGCTTCGTCGAGGCGGCGCGCGCGGCGGGCGATCCTGACGGCGAGCGCCGCCCGCCAACTCTCGGTACCGCCGGCCGCGACCGCGCGCCGGACGCTGGCGAGCCGGTGGCCGAGCTTGGCCCTGTCTACCCCTTCGAGCCGCTTCAGCATCACGGCGCGCCGGTCCTCGCGCGCCTCCATCACTTCGGCACGGACATCGGCGAGCGCGGTCCGAGGAATGCCCGGCTGCTCAGCCAGCTCGTCCAGGAGGTGGAGCGTAACGTCCAGTTCCCGGACAGTTCCGAGTGCGGCTGTCAGCTTCTTGATCTTGCTGCGCGCTTTACCTGCCTTGGTGTGATGCAGTCCCTTGGTCAGCACCGGCAGAGCTTCCCGCAAGCGGCGTGACGCCACGCGGGCCTGATGGACGCCGGCATCCTTGCCGGCCACCGCAGCGGCCAATTGGCGTGCGAGGGCCCGCGTGCGGCGGTCGAGGAGGCGGACCAAGGGGAGCGAGCGGTTCATGTTACGATGCGGCGGATCTGGCCGAACGGGCAGTATATAACGGTGATGTAACAAGCAACTCCCCCGCCAGCCCGGCCATGCCCTCCGCCGCCGCATGCGAATCGCCGCCATCGACATCGGAACCAACTCCATCCACATGATCGTGGTCCGGGTGCGGCCCGATCTGTCCTTCGAAGTCATTGACAGGGAAAAGGAAATGGTCCGTCTGGGGGCCGGCGGGCTCGACGGCCGGAGCCTCACGCCCACAGCAATGACCGCGGCGCTCCAGACGCTGACGAAATTCCGCCGTTTGGCGGATTCTCACAAGGTGGACGAGGTCGTCGCCGCCGCCACGTCCGCGACTCGCGAGGCCGACAACGGCGGGGATTTCATCGCCGAGGTGGCCCGGAAGACCGGCATTCAGATCCGCGTGATTTCCGGCACGGAAGAGGCCAGGCTCATCCACCAGGCCGCGGTCTACGGCGTCCACATGGGCGGCAGGCCGGCTGTGGTCATCGATATCGGGGGGGGCAGCATCGAAGTGACGCTGGGCACGGCCTCCCATCTCACTCACGCCAGGAGCTTCAAGCTCGGCGTTATCCGCCTCACCGAGCGGTTCGTCCGCACCGATCCGCTCGACCCGAGCGACGAGCGGCGGATGGTGAAATACATCAACCGGGAACTCGGCGAATACGTGGACAGCATCGCCGATCGTCGGTTCGAGCGCGTCATCGGCACCTCAGGCACGATCCTGAGCCTGGGCGCGCTGGCGCTCAACGAGAACGGCGCATCGGAATCGCTCGAGCTGCGGAACCAGCGGGTTCCCGCCAAGGCGGTGCACCGTCTGCGCAAACGGCTGAGCGGCGTGGATCTTGAAGCCCGGCTCCACATGGACGGCCTCGATCCGCGTCGCGCCGACATCATCGTGGCCGGCTCGGTGCTGCTCGACACGGTGCTCCGCCGGCTTGGCGCCGGCGAAATGACCCTGTGCGACCTGGCGCTCCGCGAGGGACTGGTCCTCGACTACATTCACCGCAACACCGCGACGATCCGGAAGATCGAGCGTTATCCCGACGTCCGCCGGCGCAGCGTGATCGAACTCGGCGAGCGCTGCGGCTATTCGCCGGCGCACGCGCGCCACGTCGCCGAGTTGGCGCTCGCGGTGTTCGATCAGACGCGCGCGGTCCACAAGCTGGGCGACCGCGAGCGTGAATGGCTGGAGTACGGGGCGCTGCTGCACGACGCGGGGGTGCACATCAGTTACGAGCGTCACCACCGCCATTCGTACTACCTGATCAAGAACGGCGAGCTGCGGGGATTCGATCCGGAAGAGATCGAGATCATTGCACTGCTCGCCCGCTACCACCGGCAGGCGACGCCGAAGAAGACCCACGAGGGCTTCGCCCCGCTCAAGAACCGCCTCCGGAAGACCGTCAAGACCCTGGCGGCGATGCTGCGGCTCGCCGAGAGCCTCGACCGCAGCCACGCACAAGTGGTGACCGCCCTCGACGTCGTGCCTCACGGCGATCAGTTCCTGATCCGGCTCCGCGCCGCCGGGGATGCCGAGCTGGAGCTGTGGGCTGCGCACCGCCATGCCGCGCCGCTCGAGGAGGCATTGGAGCGGCCGCTCCGCTTCGAAGTGTCCGGCAGACAGAAAAGACGACTCCATGCTGACCAATCTCACCACGCCGCACGAGTACCCGGGAAAGCTGTTCGTCGTCGAAGGCATCGACGGATCGGGAAAAACGACCCAGCTGGCCCTGCTGGCGAAGTGGCTTAAGTCGGCGGGCCATCCCGTCTTCCAGACCGAGTGGAATTCCTCGGCGCTGGTCAAGGCGGCGACGAAGACAGGCAAGAAGAAGAATTCGCTCACGCCGATGACGTTCAGCCTGCTGCACGCCACCGACTTCGCCGATCGCCTGCTCTACAACATCATTCCGCCGCTCAAGGCGGGGATGATCGTGCTGGCCGATCGCTATGCCTACACGGCGTTTGCGCGCGACGTGGCGCGCGGTGTCGACCGCCGCTGGGTGCGCGAGCTCTACAGCTTCGCCGTCAAGCCAGACCTGGCGGTCTACTTCCGCGTGCCGATCGACGTCTCGGTCGAGCGGCTGACGGCCCGGCGCGTGAAGCTGAAGTTCTACGAGGCGGGACTGGATATGGGCTGGAGCAGCCAGCCGCTCGAGAGCTTCCGCATCTTCCAGGGGAAGGTGCTCGACGAATACGATCGTCTTGTCGAGGAGTTCGGCTTGAGCGTGGTCAGCGCCTCGGGCAGCATTACCGAGCAGCAGCGGGTCTTCCGCCGGCTGGTCTCGCAGCATCTGGAGATTGAGCATCATGACGAGCTCGTCGACGAATCGGCCTGACGACGCCGCCGACGGCGGCAGCCGGCCCGGACAGTACTACTCGTACGGCATTCCGTATCTGCCGCTGAACAGCTATCCGGGCAAGCTGATCGCCATCGAAGGCACCGACGGCGTCGGGCGCTCGACCCAGATCGCACTGCTGCGCGAGTGGCTCGAGGTGCAGGGCTACGGCGTCATCGAGACCGGCTGGACGCGGTCGGAGCTGATGCAGCCGACCATCGATCTGGCCAAGTCGAGCAACACGCTGACCAAGCTGACGTTCGTGCTGCTCTACGCGACCGACGTCGCCGATCGCCTGGAGAAGGAGATCATCCCGGCGCTCAAGGCCGGCTTCATCGTGCTCTCCGATCGCTACATCTTCACGGCGCTCGCCCGCGCCGGGGTCCGCGGCGTCGATCGCAACTGGCTGCGCAACCTGTATGGATTCGGCATCGCGCCGCACCTGGTCTTCTACCTGCGCATCGACGAGAAAACGCTGATCCGGCGGGTGCTGCAGGCGCGCGGCATGGACTACTGGGAATCGGGGATGGACATGAAGCTGGGCGACGACATCTACGAGAGCTTCCGCGCCTATCAGCGCGTGCTGCTCAAGGAGTATGGGTCGATGGCCGACGAGTTCAACTTCCGTGTGCTCGACGCGCGCCGCAAGGTCGACGTGCTGCAGGACGAGCTGCGCCGCCAGATCGCCGCCTTCCTGGCCGAATCCGACGCCCCGGCGCCGCTCGCGACCCGCGTCGAGTAAGGCGGGCGGCCCAGCGGCCGTCGAGTTACACCAATGTTACGGCACGGCAACGTCCGGGAAACACCCGCCGTCTAGCATGCCTGCATGTCGTCGCTCACGGCGGCCCTCGAGAGCCGTCCCGCGCCACCCGCCGAGGGGTCCGATGCGCCGTGTAAAATCACGGTGTCGAATCTGGATTTCTTCTACGGCGCCAAGCAGGCGCTGCAAGGCATCTCGATCGACATCCCGGCCAATCTGGTGACGGCCTTCATCGGACCGTCCGGCTGCGGCAAGAGCACGTTTCTCCGTACGCTGAACCGGATGAACGACATCATCCCCGGCGCCCGGGTCGATGGCGCGATCCGCATCGACGGCAAGGACATCTATCGCGACGCCATCGACGTCGTCGATCTCCGCCGCCGCGTCGGCATGGTCTTCCAGAAGTCCAACCCGTTCCCGAAGTCGATCTTCGAGAACATCGCCTACGGCATCAGGCTCAACGGCCTGGCGAAACGGCGGGCCGAGATCGAGGCGCGCGTCGAGGAGAGCCTTCGCCACGCCGCCATCTGGGACGAGGTGAAGGATCGGCTGCACGAGCCGGCGCTGGCGCTCTCGGGCGGACAGCAGCAGCGGCTCTGCATCGCGCGCGCGATCGCGATCAAGCCCGACGTCCTGCTGATGGACGAACCCGCCTCGGCGCTCGATCCGATCGCCACCCAGCGCATCGAGGAGTTGATCTACCACCTCAAGTCGGAGTTCACGATCGTCATCGTGACCCACAACATGCAGCAGGCGGCGCGCGTCTCCGACCTAACGGCCTTTTTCTGGCTCGGCAAACTCATCGAAGTCGGCGCCACCGACAAGATCTTCACCAACCCGGCACAGAAGCTGACGGAAGACTACGTCACTGGACGATTCGGATGACCAATCCCGTTCCACACTTCCAGGAGGAGCTGGACCAGCTCAAGTCGCGGCTCCTCGAGATGGGCGGCCTCGCCGAAGATCGCGTGCGCTCGGCGATCGAGGCGCTGGTCGGGCGCGACCGTGAGCCGGTCGATCGCGTGCTCGCCGGCGATGGTCCGATCAACCAGCTGCACATCGAGATCGACGGCCGCTGCGTCAAGCTGCTGGCGCTCTACCAGCCGATGGCCGTCGATCTGCGCTTCATCCTGTCGGCGGTCAAGATCAACACCGATCTCGAACGGGTCGGCGACCTCGCGATCAACATCGCCGAGGCGGCGCTGCGCTATCTCTCGCATCCCCCGGTGCAGGAACTGATCGACATCCCGCGCATGGCGGGCATCGCGCAGCGGATGCTCCGCGACGCGCTCGACGCGTTCGTCAGCCGCGACACCGCGCTCGCGCAGCGCGTGCTGGACGCCGACGACGAACTCGACGCGCTGAAGACGCAGGTCTTTCGCGAGCTGCTCACCGTCATGCTGCAGGCGCCGCACACGATCGAGCCGGCGCTGGATCTGATCCTGATTTCCCGCCACCTCGAGCGCATCGGCGATCACGCCACCAACGTCGCCGAGGACGTCATCTTCATGGTCCTGGCCAAGGACGTCCGCCACCACGCACACTGAGAATTTGGAAATGTGAAAATGTGGAAATGTGGAAATTCCCACATTTTCACATTCCCACATTTCCACATAGAATGAGGCGGTTTGGCCACCCTCGGCGCGCGGTGCGTCTACTGCCGGCAGAAACCGGTGGACCCGGCCTGGAAGCCCTTCTGCAGCGAACGTTGCAAGATGGCCGACCTGGGACGGTGGCTGGGCGGCGACTACGCCGTGCCGAGTGAAGCGCAGCCGGACCCGGATGCCGACGACACGCACGAGCGGTGAGATTCCATGGCCGAGACACTGACGATTACCGATAATCGCACCGGGAAGCGCTACGACATTCCCATCCAGGACGGCACCGTCAAGGCCACGGATTTGCGGCAGATCAAGGTCGTGCCCGACGAGTTCGGAATGATGACCTACGACCCGGCGTTCATGAACACCGCCGCCTGCAGGAGCCGCATCACCTTCATCGACGGCGACAACGGGATCCTCGAGTACCGCGGCTACCCCATCGAGCAGCTCGCCGAGCAGAGCGACTTTCTCGAGACGGCCTATCTGATTCTTGGCGGCGAACTGCCGAGCGACGCGCAGCACGACGCCTGGGGCCGCGAGGTCATGCTCCACTCGATGCTCCACACCAACCTGGCCAAGCTGATGGAGGGCTTCCGCCACGACGCGCATCCGATGGGGATGTTCATCAGCACCGTCGCGGCGCTCTCGACCTTCTATCCCGAGGCCAAGCAGATCTTCTCGCAGGAGTCGCGGCGACTGCAGACGCTGCGCCTGATCGCCAAGGTGCCGAGCATCGCCGCCTACGCCTACCGGCACTCGATCGGCCGGCCCTTCAACCTGCCCGACAACGATCTCTCCTACGCCGGCAACTTCCTGAACATGCTGTTCCGGATGACCGAGCCGAAGTACACGCCAGACCCGGTGCTCGAGCGCGCGCTCGACGTGCTCTTCATCCTGCACGCCGACCACGAGCAGAACTGCAGCACGAGCACGATGCGCGCGATCGGCAGCTCGCACGCCGACCCCTACTCGGCGCTCGCCGGCGCGGCGGCGGCGCTCTACGGCCCGCTGCACGGCGGCGCCAACGAGGCCGTGCTGCGCATGCTGCACGAGATCGGCTCGATGAACAACATCCCCGGGTTCATCAAGCGGGTGAAAGCGGGCGAAGGACGGCTGATGGGATTCGGCCACCGCGTCTACAAGTCCTACGATCCGCGCGCCAAGATCATCAAGCGCATGGCCGACCTCGTCTTCGAGGTGACCGGCAAGAACCCGCTGCTCGAGATGGCGCTCGAACTCGAACGCATCGCGCTCGAGGACGAGTACTTCGTCTCGCGCAAGCTCTATCCGAACGTCGACTTCTACTCGGGTCTCATCTACCAGGCGATGGGCTTCCCGGTCGACATGTTCCCGGTGCTCTTCGCCATCCCGCGCACCGCCGGCTGGATCGCGCAATGGGAAGAGATGCTCAACGACCCGGACCAGAAAATCGTGCGCCCCCGCCAGCTCTACATCGGCGAACGCACCCGCGACTACGTACCACGGGAGAAACGCCAGTGAAGCGCTCGGTCAGCTCCTTCGTGTTCGGTTCCTTCGTGCTCTGCGTATCCTTCGTGTCCTTCCCGTCCGCGCAGAGCGCCAGCCCGCGGTTCGATGCCGACCGGGCATTCGCCGATCTCAAGGCCATGGTCGACATCGGGCCGCGCCCCTCGGGCTCCCCCGCTATCGACAAGACGCGCGACTACATCCGCAAGGAGCTGGTCGCCGCCGGTCTGACGCCGGTCGACCAGGCGTTCGATGCGTCCACCCCGAGCGGCGTCGTCCACATGGTCAACATCCGCGCGACGCTGCCCGGCCAGGTCGCCGGCAAGGGGCGCATCGTCATCGGCGGCCATTACGACACGAAGCCATTCAAGAACATCCGCTTCGTCGGCGCCAGCGACGCCGCGTCGAGCGCCGCGTTCCTGCTCGAGCTCGCCCGCGCGCTCAAGGGCCGTCAGAACGCGCTGCCGATCGAGCTGCTCTTCCTGGACGGCGAAGAGGCGGTGTGCAAGAACTGGGACGATTGCGGCAAGCCGGGCAACGCCGATCACACCTACGGCAGCCGCTACTACGCGCAGCAGGCGAAGAAGGCGGGTACCACGAAGGACGTCCGCGCCTTCATCCTCGTCGACATGATCGCCGACGCCAACCTCGATATCCGCCGGGAATCCAACTCGACGCCGTGGCTGAACGACGTCATCTTCAGCACCGCCAAGAAGCTGAATCGCCGGGAATTCGTCGACGATCCGTGGCCGATCGAGGACGATCACCTCGAGTTCCTCGAGGTCGGCATCGAGTCGGTGGACCTGATCGACCTCGATTACCCCGCCTGGCATACCGCCGACGACGATCTGCAGCACGTCTCGGCGAAGAGCCTGCAGGCGGTCGGCGACGTCGTCGTCGCGGCGCTGCCGCTCATAGAGACCCGTCTGCGCTGAAGCGCCGCTGGCCGATGCCGCCTGGTTCCGCACCCCGCGGGACGTGGCCCCGGCCGCTGACCCGGCGACTACGATTTAGGAACCCGGATCTCGGCCAGGATCTCTTCGGCGGTCAGCACCGTCGACGACCTCTTTGCCTTCGCGAAGACGCGGTCGACGAGCTCGTCGGTCGCGGTGTAGCCTTGCCGCTCGAGCCAGAAGATGACGTTCGACTTGCCCGACATCGGGCCGACGTCGATCTGCTGCTCGCGACCGATCAGGCTGGCTGGCACTCCCGAGTAGACAGCGTCGACGAGCGCCTGGTCATTCTTGCGGAACGCCTTGATCACCGCCGCGGCGTGGACGCCCGTCGCGGTGCGAAAGGCGTCGCGCCCGACGATCGGATAGTTCGCGGGAATCGGCACGCCCGTCGCTGCCGACACCGCTTCGCAGTACTCGCACAGCGCCGACAGATCGCGCTCGATGTAGCCCATCAGCACGAGATTCATCAGCAGCGCGTCCATCGGCGTGTTGCCAACGCGCTCGCCGATGCCGATCGCGGTTCCATGCAGACGCGTTGCTCCCGCCTCGAGCGCCGCCAGCGTGTTGATAACGGCGAAATCCCGATCGCGATGACCGTGCCAGTCGATGCCGACGCCGCCTCCGCATTCTTTGACCACGCCCGCGATGAACCGGACGACGGCCGCGGCGCCGTGCGGGGTGGCGTGGCCGACGGTGTCGGAAATGCAGACGCGCCCGGCTCCGGCGCGGATCGCGGTCGAATAAAGGGCGCGCAACGTGTCCGGATCGGCGCGGGTCGTATCCTCCGTCACGTACATGACCGGCAAGCCTTCGCCGACCGCGAACGCGACTGCTTCTTCGGTGAGCTTCAACAGGTGATCGAGTGTCCACCCTTCGGCGTACTGGCGCAGCGGACTCGAGCCGATGAACGTGCACGCCTCGATCGCAAGTCCGGTGCGCTGCGCAATCTCGACGATCGGCGTGATATCGGCGATCACGGTCCGCGCCGCGCAATTGGCGCCGACCTTCAGCCGCTCGTCGACGATCTCCCTGGCGAGCCGTTCGACGTCGCGGACGACGTGCCGCCCGGCCCCCGGCAGTCCGATGTCGGCGGTATCGATACCGAGCCGATCGATCAGGTGAAGAATGCGGAGCTTTTCTTCAATCGAGGGTGTCCGCACGGACGGCGACTGCAGTCCGTCGCGCAGCGTCTCGTCGTTGAGCAGGACCGTCGCCGGCGGGCGCGCGCCCGTCTTATTCCAATCGTGAATGAGGGGGTGCATCACGGTCCACCAGGTAACGGCGATAGGTGAACATCGTTGCCAGGCCGGCCAGCAGGACGCCGGCCGCCCAGGCGGTGGAGAACGCGACAGCGTCGACGCGGCCGCGGTGCAGGTATTGACGCATGTCGACGCCGCGGCCCAGACTCGCTCGGGCCTCCGCCGTCTCGAGCAGATAGCCGCGAACGGTATCGTGCATGCGCATGTCGTAGACGCCGTTCCAGACGACGAAGGCGAGCGCGAACCAGAGGATCAGCAGTCTCTTCTCGATCCGCGACGTGGGGTTGCGCCGCTCGGCCTCTCCGGCGCGCTCTTTCGCGGTCGGTCGTTCACCAGCCATCGCGGGTGGCTCATCGGACATCGGCTAGCGGTCACCGGCGCCATAGCGGAGTACCAGCGCCGTGATGTCGTCACTCTGTGGAGCCCCCTTGGTGAACGCCCGCACGTCGGCAAAGATCTCTGCTAACAGATCGGCCGGCTCGTCGCCGCGGTTTTCCGCGGCGACGGCCAGGATACGCGTCTCCCCGTATTCCTCGCCCGACACCGACAGGGCTTCCGAGACGCCGTCGCTGAACACGATCAGCCAGTCGCCCGGTTCGAGGATCACCGTTTCTTCCTGGTAGGTGGCCATCTCGAAGAGACCGACGATCGGCCCGCCGGTCTCGAGGCGGCGCACCCCCTGTCTGCCGACGACCAGCGGCGGGTTGTGGCCGGCGTTGCAGTAGGTGAGGCGGCCGTCCGGCTCGAGCGCGCCGTACATCAGGGTCACGAACCGCGACTCGATCCCTCGCTTGTAGAGGGCGAGGTTGACGCGCGTGATCGTCTGGCACGGCGAATCCGAAGAGGCCGCCTGCGCCGCAAAAATCCCCTGCATCATCGCGCTGAGCAGTGCCGCCGGCGGTCCCTTGCCCGCGACGTCGCCGAGCGCGAACCCGAACGCCCCGTGCGGCAGGTCGACGTAGTCGTAGAAGTCGCCGCCGATCGAGCGGCACGGAATCGAGGACGCGGCGGTGCGGAAGAACGCGCCAGAATGGCCGGCGCGCGGCAGCAGCGCCTGCTGGATCTCGGCGGCGATGCGCATCTCCTGCTCCATCTTCGCCTTCTCCATCGTCTCGCGATAGAGCCGGGCGTTCTCGATCGCGACCGCCGCCTCGGTCGCCAGCGTCTCGAGCGCGCCGCGCGTGGAGTTGGAGACAAACGAGCCCTTCTCCCGGCTGTCGAGATAGAGGACGCCAATCCGGCGTTCTCCCGCCACGTCGTCGGCGCGATCGACGTAGCGCACGAGCTTCAAGGGCACGCACTGGACGCTGCGGATACCGAGCGCGACCGTGCCCATGTTGACGTTGGCGAAGGCGTCGTCGAGCAGGTCCATCACGAGCTTGGGGTCGCCGGTGCGGAAGACCTCCTCGGGGATCTTGCGGCTGGTGGCGAACGTCGTCCCGGGCAGGGTCTGGTGGCGGCGGCCGCGCGCCAGCTTGAACTCGAGTGTGTTGTCGGCGCCGGCCAGCATGATGAATCCGCGCTCGGCGCCGGTCACCTCGATCGCCGAGTCGAGCACGAGCGCCAGCACGTCGTCGAGGACGCGACCGCTGCCGAGTGCCCGCAGGCCCTCGAGCAGCGCCGCGATCTGCCGCAGATCGCCGATCGCCGTGGTCGTCGCCTTGTCCTGGTGCGGCGCGGTGTCAGCCAGCAGGAAGACCAGTTCGGCGCCGCCGGAGCGGCCCAGCCGAATCCGATCCCCGTGCGACAGCGGCCGCTCGCTCACCTGCTCGTCGTTGACGAAGGTTCCGTAGCGCGATTGCTTGTCGCGGACGAGGAAGCCGGTGACGCCCGAAATGATCTCGGCGTGGTCGCGCGACACCTCGCTGCCGGCCAGCCGCAGATCGTTCGTCTCGCGGCGGCCGATACCGAACGCGTCCTTGGCGATCGGCACGATCCGTCGACCGAGCGCGTCGGTAACCTCCAATCGGGCGTCAGGCATGGAACGCGGGAGAGTCTATCAAAACGGCTGAGAAATCCACGGCATCAGTGACAAGGAACTCGGTGCCGAACACGTGGGCGCGGCGGCCGACATACCAGGCGAGCACCGCCAGCAGGACGACCACCACGACGATGACCACCGGCTGGAGGGGGGAACGCCGGGCGCGGACCGCCGCCGGCTTCCGTGCAGGCTCTGTCGTACCCGCCCCGCACCGGTAGCAGACGATGGCTTTATCCGCGATTTCCGTCCCGCAGCTACGGCAGACCATCTACGGATGATACAATCCCGATAACGTGATCAGTCTCGCCGGCTTTACGCGGCGGCGCAAGGCACTGGTATCGGCGTTCCTGCCCTACCTGCTGCTGTCGGTGTTCGTGGACTTCGTCCACCTGCACCGGCTAATCAACGGCCCGGTGTCGGCCTCCGCGGCGTCGGCTCACGCCGATGCCGGCGACCCCGCCGGCTCGAAGCCCCCGGAAGCCTCGTGCGCCATCTGCCAGTGGATGCGCGCCGGCACCGGCATGCAGGCGGCGGTCTCGACCGAGCACGCGCCGGCAAGCGCCGCGACGACCCTGGTTGCTCGATCGACCTCCCCCGCCTCGCGTCCGGAGATCGGCTCCCCTGATTTCCGCGGTCCGCCTCCCGCCCTCTCCCGCTAGTTCCATTCGTTTTTCCGGCATCGTTGTTTGCCGCGCGGCCAGACGCCGTGCGGACAGTGGCGTATACGCAGGCCACGCCGAACCGCCGGATCGGCCGTTTCTCTGGAGAGGTTCATGCGCGCAGGTTTTCTAGGTAGCCGATGCGCGGCAACGGTCCTCGCGACCGTGCTTCTGCCGTGTGCCGCCGCGGCTCAGGTCGGGCCGCCGGTGCCCCAGCTGTCGATGGACGATGCCGTCCGCATTGCGCTGGCCCGCAACCGGGCGATGATGGCGCAGCGGCTGTCGGTCGACGCCTCGCGGGCCGACGAAATCACCGCCGCACTCAAGCCGAACATCAATTTCTCCTTCGGTGTCGCCGGGTTCACCCCGTTCACGCCGAGTACGCTGACCTTCGACTTCCTGCACAACGGCGCCAGCTACGACGTGTCGGCTGCCTATCTCTTCGAGCGCGGCGGGAAGCGCGACAACCGGCTGGCGGTGGCGCAGGCGACGACCGAGCAGACCGGCCAGAACATGCGCGACGCGGAGCGCCAGCTGCGCTTCCAGACCGAGCAGGCGTTCATCGGCCTGCTGTTCGCGAAGTCGACGCTGGACCTGGCGCAGCAGAACCTCAAGAGCTTCTCCGACGTCGTCGACGTGAATCGCCAGCGGGTCACCGCCGGCGATCTGGCGGAGGGTGAGTTCTACAAGATTTCGCTCCAGAAGCTGCAATTCGAGCAGGACGAGTCGGCCGCCGAGGTCGCCCTCGAGCAGGCGCGCGCCAATCTCCGGCAGTTGGTGGGCTTCGACACGGTCTCGGAGACCGTCGAGCCGATCGGCGATCTGGCCTACACGAGCCACGCGGTGGACCTCGAGGCCATCAAGCAGCTGGCGGTGATCGCCCGCACCGACCTGCAGGCGGCGCAGAGCGGCGTCGATCTCGCCAGGAAATCGTTGACGCTCGAAAAGAGCAACAAGGCGCGCGACATCACCGGCGGCCTCGACTACACGCACACCGGCCCGCAGAACGTGCTCGGGGTCAGCGCGTCGCTCGATCTGCCGATCCACGACCGCAACCAGGGCAACATCGCCAAGGCCGAAGTGCAGGTGCTGCAGGCGACCGACACCGAGCTGGCGACGCGCTACCAGGTGCTGACCGACGTGGTCAACGCCTACTACGGCTTGCGGAGCAGCGAGAAGGTCGTCAAGCTCTACGAGTCGGGCTATCTCGATCAGGCGAAGCAGTCGCTCGACATCAGCCGCTACGTCTTTCAGCGCGGCGCCGGCAACCTCCTCGACCTGCTCGACGCCGAGCGTACCTACCGCGACACCCAGCTCGGATACCGGCAGGCGCTGTCCAACTACATGACCAGCGTCGCGCAGATCAACTTCGCCGTTGGCAGACAGGTGATTCCATGAAGCACTGGATACGCGGGTCTCTCGTCCTGGCGCTCGCCGCCGCTGCGGCCTGCTCGCGGAGCGCGCCGCAAGACGCGGCAGGCGGCGCGCCGGCGCCGGACGCGTCGGCCGGGACGGCGCCGGCCGCCTCGTATTTCAGCGTGCCGCAGGAACAGCTGTCGCACATCGAGATCGCGCCGGCCCACCGCGCGCCGTTCGCCACGGAGGTCAAGACGACCGGCACGGTCGACTGGGACAACGACCACACGGCGCAGGCGATCACCCAGGTCAGCGGCCCGATCACGCGGATCCTCTACGACACCGGCGTCCACGTGACCGCGGGGCAGCCGCTCCTCTACGTCGCCAGCCCCGACATCACCAGCGCCTTCTCGACCTACCGCAAGGCGCGCAACCGATTGGGGCTGGCCAAGCAGAACCTCGATCGGAACAAGGACCTCCTCGAGCACAAGGCGATTGCGCCGCGTGATTTTGAGCAGGTGCAGGCCGACTACAACGACGCCCAAACCGACGTCGAGACGGCGCTGGAGGGCCTGAAGATCCTCGGCGTCTCAGAAAAGGAGACGGCCGACGCGGAACAGCAGACCGGCACGGTGCGTCCGGAGCTGCCGATGCGATCGCCAATCGCCGGCACCATCGTGCAGAAGCTGGTGAATCCGGGACAGGTGATCCAGGCGGGCTCGACGACCGCGTTCGTGATCAGCAACGTCTCGACGGTGTGGGTCCAGGCGCATGTCTACGAGAAGGACCTGCGCAGTCTCCGCGTCGGCGACGCCGCCGACGTCCGCAGCAACGCCTTCCCCGACGTCTTCCCGGGCCGGGTCGGCTACATCGGCAGCATGCTCGACCCGGCGACGCGCACGACGCCCGTCCGCATCGTCACCGGCAACCCGAACGGCTTTCTCAAGAAAGATCAGTTCGTCGACGTGACCGTTCGCGACGCCTCGACGCGGCAGGCGCTGGTCGTACCCACCTCCGCCATCCTCTACGATGCCGAGAACCTGCCGTTCGTCTACGTCAAGGTGGAAGCCGGCAAGTTCGCGCAGCGGCAGATCGGGATGGGCCTGCAGCAGAACGGCGCGACCGAGATCACCCAGGGCCTCAAGGACGGCGAACCGGTCGTGACGCAGGGCAGCTTGTTCCTGCAGTTCGCCAACAGTTACAAGGACTGAGTCGCCGATGATCGATCGTCTCGTCTCTTTCGCCCTGGCGCAGCGGTTCATCGTCGTGGTCCTGATGCTGGGCCTGTCGATCTGGGGCATGGTCTCGTTCAAACGGCTGCCGATCGACGCCTATCCGGACCTGGCGCCGCCGCGCGTCCAGATCGTCAGCCAGTGGCCGGGCCACGCCGCCGAGGAAGTCGAGCGGCTGATCACCATTCCGCTCGAAGTCGAGATGAACGGCATCCCGAAGCTCGACGCGCTGCGGTCGATTTCGCTCTACGGGCTGTCGTCGATCACCATGAACTTCGACTACGACACCGACCCGTACTTCGCGCGGGCGCAGGCATTCGAGCGGATCCCGAACGCCTCGGTGCCGCAGGGAGTGTCGCCCGGCATGTCGCCGCTGTTCTCGCCGAGCGGCCTCATCTACCGCTACGTGCTCCAGAGCCCGGACCGTTCGGCGCAGGATCTGAAGATCCTCAACGACTGGGTGCTCAGCCGTAAATTCCGCTCGATCCCCGGCGTCGCCGATCTCTCCGGACTGGGCGGCACGACGATGCAGTACCAGGTGCTGCTGGATCCGGCGCGGCTCTTTTCATACGGCGTGACGGTGCAGCAGATCACCGACCAGCTCGCCGCCAACAACGCCAACGCCGGCGGCGGCTTCTACTCGCAGGGGGGGCAGTTCTTCTACGTGCGCGGCCTCGGCCTGGTCAGGAGTCTCGCCGACATCGAGCAGATCGTCGTCGCCACCCACGCCGGCATTCCGGTCTACGTCAAGGACGTCGCCACCGTGACGATCGGCTACGCGCCGCGGCTCGGCCAGTTCGGCTACATGCGCCAGGCCGACGCCGTCGAAGGGGTTGTCCTGATGCGGACCGGGGAGCAGGCGCAGAACGTTCTCCAGAGCGTCCAGGCGATGACCGAGACGCTGAATCGCACCGTCCTGCCGCCCGACGTCAAGATCGTCCCCTACTACGATCGCACCGACCTGATCCACGAGACGACGCTGACCGTCGAGAAGAACCTGGTGCGCGGGATGGTTCTGGTCCTGGTGATTCTCGGCGTGATGCTGTTCAGCGTCCGGACGGCGCTGATCGTGTCGGTCACCATCCCGTTCGCGCTGCTCTTTTCGTTCATCTGCCTCGACTGGGCGAACATCCCGGCCAACCTGCTGTCGATCGGCGCGATCGACTTCGGGATGATCGTCGACGGTGCCGTCGTCATGGTCGAGAACATCTTCCGCGAACTGGCGTCGCGCCACGGCACGAACTATGACCTGACCGAAGTGATCCGCCGCGCCGCCCGCGACGTCGAGCGGCCGATTTTCTACGCGATCGCGGTGATCATCGCCGGCTACCTGCCGATCTACGTCCTCACCGGACCGTCGGGACGGCTGTTCCGGCCGATGGCCGACACGATGTCGTTCGCGCTGGCCGGCGCGCTGCTCTGCACCCTGATGCTGCTGCCGGTGCTGTGCGCGTTCTTCATGCGCTCGAACCTCAAGGAGCCCGAGGTGCCGCTCTACAAGTCGGTCGAGCGCGCCTACGACCGGCTCCTGGACACCTGCCTGCGCCGCCGCTGGCTCACGGTCGCCGTCTGCACGCTGATCTTCGCCGCGTCGCTGCTGCTGCTGCCGTTCATCGGCGCCGAGTTCATGCCGCACCTCGACGAGGGCTCGCTGTGGGTGCGCGCGACGATGCCCTACACGATTTCGTTCGAGGAAGCGTCGAAGCTGGGACCGCAGGTGCGCGAGACGCTGCTCGGCTTCCCGCAGGTGACGACCGTCGCCAACGAACTCGGCCGCGACGACGAGGGCACCGATCCGATCGGCTTCTTCAACGACGAGTACTTCGTCGGCCTCAGGCCCTACGGCGACCCGGCGTGGCGCGGCGGGATCCGGACGAAAGAGCAGCTCGTCGCGGCCATCCAGAAGAAGCTGGACGCATTCCCCGGCATCATCTTCAACTTTACGCAGCCGGCCGAAGACGCCGTCGACGAAGCGTCCACCGGCCTCAAGAGCTCGCTGGCCGTCAAAATCTTCGGGTCGGAGCTCGAGACGCTCGAGAGCAAGGCGGAAGCGGTGCGGCGGACGCTGGCGGCGGTACCTGGGATCACCGGCATCACGCTGGTGCGCGAGCTCGGACAGCCGAGCCTCATCATCGAGCCTGACCGCGCCCGCATCGCCCAGTACGGCCTCAACGTGTCGGATATCAACACGCTGATCGAAACGGCGATCGGCGGCGCGGCGGCGACCCAGGTGATCCAGGGGGAGCGCGAGTTCGATCTCGTCGTCCGGCTGCAGGAGCCGTTCCGGCAGAACATGGACGCGATCAAGAACCTGCTGATCACCACCCCCGACGGGCAGCACCTGCCGCTCGGGCAGTTCGCGTCCATCCGCATCGAGCAGGGGGCGTCGTTCATCTATCGCGAGTCCAACTCGCGGTTCATCGGCATCCAGTTCAGCGTGGAGGGACGCGACCTGGCGAGCGCCGTCCAGGACGCGCGGGCCAGAATCGCGGCGGCGGTGCCGCTACCGCTCGGCTATACCTACGACTGGGGCGGCGAATACAAGGACTATCTGGCCGCCCGCGCGCAGATGCTCATCATCGTGCCCTTGACCATCGCGCTGATCCTGCTGATCCTGTTCGCGCTCTACGGCAACTTGAAGTTTCCGCTGATCATCATGTTCAGCGTGCTGGTGACCGTGCCGGTTGGCGGCCTGCTGGCGCTCAAGCTGACCGGGACCCACTTCAGCGTGTCGTCCGGCTTCGGATTCGTGGCGCTGATGGGCGTCGCCGTGCAGACGAGCGTCATCCTGTATTCGTTCATCAACAAGTTGCGGCTCGAGGGCAAGGACGTGACCACCGCTACCCACGAGGCGTCGCTGCTGCGGCTGCGGCCGATCCTGATGACCGCGCTGGTCGCCTGCATCGGCCTGCTGCCGGCCGCGATGTCGACCGGCATCGGCAGCGATTCGCAGCGGCCGTTCGCCATCGTCATCGTCGGCGGCCTGATCTCGCGCCTGGCGCTGTCGATCTTCCTGGCGCCGGTGCTCTACAGCCTGGTCGCCGGCAAGGACGACGTGCTCAAGGTGTAGCCGGTCCTCGAGCTTGAGCGGGACGCCGTCACCCGCGATCCCACCACTTCGACAGCCCCGCCTCGGTCGCCCGCGGGTGGTCGGCGTAGTGGGACGTGTCGTTGAAGAGCATCAGCCGCGCGCGGACGGGATCCTTGAAGTCGACGACGTTCAGGCAGGCTGGCGACTGATCGAGCCGATCACGGTAGCCGCGCGCATCGAAGCCGAGCAGGCTGCTGAGCACGAGACGCAACGTCGCCTTGTGCGAGACGACCACGACCTGGGCGCCCGCGTGCGTGGTGACGACCTCACGGACGACCGGCAGCGCCCGCGCCAGCACCGCCACGCCCGACTCCCCCGCTTCAGGCGCGAACGTGAAGGGATCCTCGCTCCACGCCGCGTATTCGGCGGCGAACTGCTGCGCGACGTCGGCGCGCTTCATCCCCTCCCAGTGCCCGTGCCCGATTTCGCGCAGACCGTCGCGGACGAGGGGCTCGAGCCCGCAGCGGCTGCCGATGATCCGCGCGGTGTCGAGCGCGCGCGACAGCGGACTCGCGTAGATGGCGGCGACCGGCAGCGCCGCCAGACGCTCGCCCAGCCGCGCCGCCTGCCAGCGGCCCTCGTCTGAGAGCTCGGCGCCGCTCGATCCGGAAAAACGATCCTCTTCGGTCGCGGTGGTCGCGCCGTGGCGTACGAGGAGCAGCCGGGTGATGGGCATGATGGGAGCAGTATGATCGAATTTCCGCATGTGGACCACCCTCATGGCGACGGCGACGCTGCCGATCGCGCTTCTTCCGGCCCGCGAGATTGGCGCAACCGCGTGGGCCCCCGACGTCACCGCCACCTACGGCGTCCACCGACACGTCGGCGCGTGGGATCTGATGCTGCACGGCAACGCCTTCGTGCAGTTCATCTACGAGCCGCCGCCCAGCGTGCATCGCACCGGCGGACCCGCGACCACGCAGACGACCAGCGTCAACTGGGGCATGCTGATGGCCCGCCGCCGCGCCGGCGCCGGCCGCGTCGGGGTCGAGCTGATGCTCAGCCTCGAGCCGTGGACCGTGCCGGCCTGCGGCACGCTGAACTACTTCCAGACGGGTGAGATGTGCGCCGGCGACACGATCCACGATCGGCAGCATCCCCACGATCTGTTCATGGAGATCGCAGCCGAATACGACCGGCCGTTCGCCGCCGGCATGCGGTGGCAGATCTACGGAGGGGTGGCAGGGGAGCCGGCGCTCGGCCCGCCGGCATATCCCCACCGCCTGTCGTCCATCGACAACCCGGTCGCCCCGATCACCCACCACTGGCTGGACTCGACGCACATCAGTTTTGGCGTCGTCACCGGCGCGCTCTTCACCGACACGTGGAAGCTCGAGGCGTCGGTCTTCAACGGGCGCGAACCCGATGACCACCGGACCGACCTCGACCTGGGGCCGCTCGATTCGGTGTCGGGCCGTGTGAGCTGGCTGCCGACGCCCCGGCTCGCGCTGCAGTTCTCGGGCGGCCATCTCACCGACGCCGAGCAGCAGTTCGCGCCGTATCCGCGCACCAGCGACGCGCGTGTCACGGCGTCGGCGATGTATCAGCGGATGACCCGCGCGGGCTGGTGGGCGTCGACCGCCGCCTACGGTCTCAACGGCGCGCACATCCTGCTGCCGGGCGGAATCGACGCGTTCCGTTACTCGAACGCGGGCATAGCCGAAACCACGCTGATGATCGCGGAGCGCCACGCCGTGTTCGGCCGTCTCGAGCTCGTCGGCAAGCCCGCGCATGACCTGCACCTCGATTCCGATCCGCTGGCGGTGCTGCCGGTCTTCAAGATGCAGGCCGGTTACACGCGTCATTTCTCGGCCGGGCCGGTGCCGTTTGGCCTGGGCATCTCGCCGACACTGAGCCTGGTGCCCCCGGAGCTGCAGGCGCGCTACTACGGCCGGTTCGCCAAGGGTCTGGACGTGTTCGTCGTCATACGGCCGCCGCGCCACACGATGTAAACGCGCGCCTACTCGGCGAGCGTCTGGTGCACGAGCGAGATCGCAGTCGAGCCCTCTCCGACGGCGGAGGCCACGCGCTTCATGCTGCCGCTACGCACGTCGCCGACCGCGAAGACGCCCGGCAGGGTGGTCTCGAGCACGTGGGGTAGCCGCGTTCGCGGCCAGCGCGCCGCCTCGAGCTCGGCCGCGCTCAACGCCGTTCCGGTCTTCACGAAACCTTTGTCGTCGAGCGCGAGGCAGCCGCGTACCCAGCCGGTGTTGGGCACGGCGCCAGTCATCATGAAGACGTGCCGGATGTCGCGGGTCTCGGTGCGGGAGGTCTGCTGGTCGCGCCAGACGACACGCTCCAGGTGCGCCCCTCCCTCCAGCGACACGATCTCCGTGAGGACGTGGAGTTCGATGTGTGTGCTGTCGTCGATCCGCCGGATGAGATACCGCGACATCGTCGAGGACAGCCCCGCGCCTCGCACCAGCAGGTGGACGCGGCGCGCCGCCGCCGAGAGGAAGACCGCGGCCTGCCCGGCGGAGTTGGCGCCCCCGACGACGACGACCTCTTCGCCGCCACAGAGCTGGGCCTCCATCGGCGTGGCGCTGTAGTAGACGCCGGCGTTCTGGAAGCGCGAGAGGTTCTCGATCGGCGGATGCCGGTACTCGGCGCCGGTTGCGAGGATGACGGTTCGCGCCGGAATCGGCACCCCCTCGTCCAGCTGCACCGCGTAGGGCCGTTCGCCACAGTGCAGCGACACGGCGCCCTTCGCCACCAGGACCTCCGCGCCGAACTTCTTTGCCTGCATGAGGGCGTTGTCGGTCAGCTCGCGCCCCGAGATCCCCAGCGGGAAGCCGAGATAGTTCTCGATGCGGGAGCTCGAACCGGCCTGCCCTCCCGGCACGTTCGATTCCACGACGAGCACGTCGAGCCCCTCGGAGGCGCCGTACACCGCCGCCGCCAGTCCCGCCGGACCGCCGCCGACGACCACGACGTCGCGCACGTGGCCGCGATCGACGCCGGCGTTGAAGCCGAGGCAACCCGCGATCTCGTCATTCCCCGGCTTGCGCAGGATCGTGGTGCCTCGGCAGACCACGACCGGGACGTCGGCGCTCGAGACCTGAAACAGGTCGAGCAGCGACTCACCGTCGCGGTCGTGATCGAGGTCGACGTAGGTGAACGGATGGCCGTTGCGGATCAGGAACTCCTTGACGCGGAGCGTGCCGGCGCAGTGCGCCGATCCCAGCACGATGACGTCGCCGAGCCCCTGATCGATCAGCTGGGCGCGGCGGTAGAGATACGCGCGCATCATGACGTCGCCGATCTCAGTGTCGGTCTGGATGAGCGTCAGCAGCTCGGCGCGCGACAGCTCGACGGCCTCGCCTGCCTCGACGACGCGGACGCGGGTCATCGGCGGACGGCCGAGCAGTCCGTTCGCCTCGCCGGTGAACGCGCCGGGGCCGTGCGTGACGACGAGCTGCTCGCCGCGCGGCGTCTGGCGCAGGATCTGGATGCGTCCGCTGCAGAGCACGAAGAACTGCGCCGGCATCACGCCGGGTTCGACGAGCGTGTCGCCGTCGACGAGCGGGCGGAGGCGCCCGTGCGCGACCACCCGTGCCAGCTGCGCGGCGGTCAGCGCCGGGAACATCAGCACGGCCTGTTCCGGGGTGACGGTGATTGCGGCGGGCAACGCCTCGGCCATCTCCACAGTCTAACGCCTGGCCGGCGCGCGTCTTATACTCGCTGCATGTTCCCGGTCAGCGACGTCATCCCGTCGCGGACGGTGCCGGTCGTCACCATCGCCCTCATCGTCCTCAACGCGCTCGTCTTTCTCTATGAGGTGACGCTCGGTCCGACCGAACTGCGGGTGTTCATGGCGTCGTACGCGGTCGTGCCGACCTCGTTCTGGTGGCCGTCGCTCGTCACCAGCCAGTTCCTGCACGCCGGCTGGATGCACATCATCTGGAACATGGTCTACCTGTGGATCTTCGGCGACAACGTCGAGGATCGGCTCGGTCATGTCGGGCATCTGGTGTTCTATCTCGGCGCCGGCGCCGCCGCCGCGCTCCTCCAGGTGCTGTTCAACCCGTTTTCCGCGATCCCGATGGTCGGCGCGAGCGGCGCCATCGCCGCCGTGATGGGGGCGTACTTCGTCCTCTACCCGCAATCGCGGGTGCTCACCGCGGTGTTCCTCCTGTTCTTCTTCGATCTCGTCGAGATTCCGGCGGTCGTCTTCCTGGGCTTCTGGTTTCTCATGCAGCTGCTGAGCGGCGTCGGATCCCTTGGCGTGAGGAATGCGGCCGCCGGCGGCACAGCCTTTTGGGCCCACGTCGGAGGATTTGCGGTCGGGGCGGCGGTCGGGTTCGTGCTGCGGCGGCGAGGCCACTCGTGGCACGACGACAGTTACGTGGCGTGACGCGCCCTCATCTGCCCTCGCCCTGTCTGGCGCGGATCTCGCGCGAGACGCGCGCGAAGGCGACGATCAGGCGCTCGAATTCCAACTGGTAGTCCGCAGCCGTCAGCAGCAGGCGCCGCTCCTTGAGATCGTCGAGATCGACCTGGATGGCGGCTCGCTTCTGCAGCAGCAAGAGCAGCGCCTCGTCGGTGGGCGGCGCACCCGGAACATCGAGATCGAGATAGACGCGCGCGGCCGCCGCGCCGTCGTTCCCCTCGCCTCCCGCCTCCCGTCCGATACCGTCACCGTTGTCGTCCATCAGCGCGCGCTCGGTCGCCAGGCGGCCGCGCTGCGTAAAGTAGCGCCGCACGCCGAGGCTTGCCGCGTTGAATGCCTCCCAGACCGAGATCCGGCCGTTCTTGTCGAGATCCGCATCGGGGTCGGCGAGCGCATGGATGAAGTATTCCGGGAAGACCGTGTCGAAGCGCTGCGTCACCGAATCGGTGGCGCTGATGACGATCCGCCGCGGCGATGCGAGTCGCTCGAGGAAGGGAAAGCTCGCGGCGCTGGCATCGACGAACACGAGCGTCCCAGCCAGCGGCTCGAGCAGCGCGGCCCACTCCGAGGCGGACAGATCCGGCCCGACCAGGTTGAACTTGGCCTCGGCGCCGTCGAACGAACCGTGGCCAAGGAGAACAACCAGCACCAGATCATCGGACTTCACGCGCGTCCGCAGTCGGCCGATCGCCCGGCGCACGCCGGACGCCGTCGAGGCGTGGTCGGCATCGCCGCCTTCATATAGCGTCATCACCGCGCGCGCGTCGAAGCCTAATCGCTCGATGAGCGCGACGGACGCGGCCTGCCGCCACTCGGCATATTGCGGTCCATAGCTCTCTTCACCATGCGCGCCGGTCACGATCAGCGCGTAGCGTTCACCGGCTGTGGCCGCAGGCGCTGCGATGGTCAGGAGCGCCACGCACAGCCCCGCGTACCGGGACCATCGCGCCGCGAACTGCCGCCCGGCGTGTCTCATCGCAGCCCCGCGGCGCGTCTGGCCAGCCATTCGAGCGCCAGCAGACCGGCAAGGATCGCGAACGACCAGCCGGTGTGCCACAGATCCACCCGGGCGCGAAGCGCCGCAACGGGCGCCGCTGCCTGCAGCCGATCGAGCAACGCGGCGGTATCGATGCCCTGCGCGGACCCGATCACGGCCCCGCCCGACGCGCGCGCCACGCGCCGCAGCGCCTCCTCGTTCAGGCGCGGATCGACCATCTCGGCGTCGACACCGCCGACCAGCAGCGTACCGAGGGAGGCGCCGAGCGCAGTCGATCCCTCCCGCGCGTCGGCGGCGAAGCGGTAGACGCCGGGTTCCGGCGCGCGCAGGGTCGCAAGGAACGTCCCACCTGGACGCGGCGCGGCGCGCACGGTCTCGATGCGGCCCGAAGGGGCGGTCATGCGCACGTCCACGATGGCGTCGGGGCGCGTCACGAAGGCACGGTCTCGGACCGCGACGCTGACGGCAATGCCGTCGCTGGGCGCCGACGCCGCCGGCAGCGTCATCGACACTGGATCCGGCGCCGCGTGCGCCAGCCAGCGGATCGCCTGCCTCCAGAATCGATCGTAGGACTGGTCGCCCGCCGGCAGGTTCATCTTCCAACGCCAGGATGCCTCGCCGGTGAAGATCATCGATCGGCCTTCGCCGAAGCGTTCCACCGCAACGAGCGCCCGCGGCACGCCGCCCGGACCGCCGCTGATCGCCAGCACGCTGGCGCCGGCCCTCGGTCCGCCGAGCGCCGACACCGACGCCAGCGCCGGAATCGCCGCCCACCGCCGCTCGTTCTCACCTGCCGCGGCGGTGAGCTGCATGATCGGGTGTGCCCGGCCGGCGGGTGTCAGCGCGACGCGATCGCGCCCGGGCTCCCCCACCGGCGGCAGCGCACCGCCGCTCTTGTCGCCGAGCTCGAGCGGCAGCACCTCCTCGAGCGGGGTGTTGCGAAGCCCCTGGTGCTGGAGGGCGCGCGCCCCGAGCAGCAGCAACCCGCCGCCGCGCTCCCCGACGAATGCCCGCGTCATCGCCAGCTGCGCGGTGCTCAGTAGATCCGGATCGACGTTCGAGAGCACGATCGCGTCGTAGGCGAAGAGCGCCTCGCGGGTCGCCGGGTAGCCGCCGATGAGCGCCTGGGCGCGTGATGGATCCGCCTGCACGTAGAACGTCTGCGCGCCGGAGTCGTCGCGTCCCTTGCGGACCACGGTATCGACTTCGAGCGCGCGATCCGTGATCCACGCCCGCCGCAGGAACGCATGGTCGAAGCCGGGCGCCCCCTGCACGAACAGGATGCGACGGGGCCGATCGGCCGGGGGAACGAGCACGCTTCGCGCGTTGTTCTCGGCGACCAACTCGTCGCCGGCCGCGGGAATCTCGACGGTGTAGACGGTCGGCACGTCGCGCGCTGGCGACACCCGAAAGGTCTCGCTGACCGGTACGCCATCGGCCGCCGGCGTCGCCCTCCGCAGTTCGACGGACCGCCCGTTCTCGAGCAGCCGCAGTTCGATCGGCGCCGCGCCGTAGCCGTGCGCCACGGCCTCGGCGGTGACGTCGATGGTTGCGTCGCTCATCACCGACTCTGCGGCCGTCACGCTGACCAGTTCGCGATCCCGGGAGGTCGCCGGCGATCCGACACCGATCGCCAGCACCGGCGGCCCGCCGGCCGCCGCCGCGGCCGCGTCGGCCACGCCGTTGTCGCCACCGTCGCTGACCAGCACGATGCCGGCGACGGGGCGCCCGCGGTAGCGATCCGTCACGGCGCGCAAGGCGTCGGCGAGAGCGGTGCGGCGATCGGTCGCCGAGAGATCTGCCGGCGTCGACGCGGCCATCCGATCGCCGAAGCGAAGCAGCTCGGTCTGGAAACGCGGTGCGATCGCAGGCAGCACTTCGCGCTGGACGACGTCGCGCGCGCGATCGATGCGGCGGATGCCGCCCGCGTCGGCAATCCCCATGCTGCGTGACGTATCCACCAGGATCGGCACGACGGCGTCGTGAAGCGCCGCCGCCGACGGCCGCCCGACCGGCCGCATCAGGCAGACGACAATCCAGAGCAGCGTGGCGCAGCGGAGCGCCGACAGGGCGCGGCGCCGGAGGGGCCCGATCGGCACACTGCGGTAGGCGAGTGACGCCACGCCCGCCGCTGCTGCGACGACCGCGACGAGTCCCCACCAGGGCAGCGGGTTCTCGAAGGTCACCGGCCGCCTCCCGACCCGGCCGCGATCGCCTCGAAATAGCGCGACACCTGCCGCCGGTACGCGTCCGGGACGCGTTCGCTGCCGCCGGCCGCCAGCCGATCGCGGGCCAGTGACGACGACAGACGAGCCGAGGTCGTCCGCTCGGCGCGCTCGAGCGCGCGGCCTGCCTCCGCCGTCAGCGACTGCCAGCGGCCGTAGTCCTGCTTGAACGCTTCCGTTCCCGGCGCGGAGTGGCTCCACTCGTGCGCTTCCGGCGTCGCCCCTCGGCCGCCCGACTGCGCATCGGCGCGCGGCAGGCGATCGAGTAGATCCCTCGTCCGCGACAGTTCCTGATCGAGCCGGCGCTGCAAGTCGTTGACGCCGGCGTCACCCGCGCCGCCGCGGCGGTCCGACCCTCCCGAGCGCTGGCCGCCCTCGTGCTGAAGGTCGCGCATCTGCCGCTCGAGCCTGGCGATGCGGTCGCGCGCGTCGCGCAGCTCGTCGAGATCCGCGGCAGTCTGCGCGGTGGCGCCCTGCGCCTCTCCGCCGGCTCCGTCCGCGCCAGCGGCTCCGAGCCGCCGGGCGATACCATCGAGGGCCTCCGCCATCTGCTGCTCGGCGGGCGCGCTCGTAGCCGAGTGGCCGTCGCGCAGCTGGCGCGCGGTCTCGCGCATGCGGCGGCCCAAGTGGGCGCCGCTGAGACTGCGCGCCGCCTCCCCGGCCGCCGGCAGCCGGCCGGCCGACTCCTGCAATGCGTCGACGCGATCGGCCAGGCGATCCTTGTCGCCGGCGAGCCGACGCCGCGCGTCCGCGGCGCCGCCCCCTTCCTGATCGAGGCGACCTGCTTCGCCGGCGATCCGCCGCTGCTCTTCAGCGACCTGCTGCGATTCGAGCTGCAGATCGCCGAGGGCGCGTTTCCGGGCGTTCGGTGTGCCGGTCTGGAGCTGCGCTTCGGCGCGGCGCAGCGCCTCCGCCGCCTGCTGTCCCCGGGCCGCCACGGCGGACGCGTCCGCCTGCTGCCCTCCGGCCGCGGCGTCGCGCATCTGCTGCAGCGCATCGGCCAGATCCGGCTCCGGCCGGCCGCCGCGAGTCTGCTGGTTGACGGCGTCCTGGAGCTGCCGCCGCAGCGCTTCCTGCTCGCGGGTCAGCCTTTCGAGCTGCCGAGCCGCCTCGCCTGCGTCGGTGCCCCCCCTGGCAAGATCGCGCTGCTGCCGCGACAGCTCTTCCTGGCGTCGCGCCAGGTCGCGGATCCGGTCGAGCGCGTTTTCGACGCCAGCGGGTTCCTGCTGGTTCCCGGCAGGCGCCTTGTCCTCGTAGTTGCTCTTCTGCTGCCGCTTCAGCTCCCGGTCGAACAGGCTCGACAGATCCACCTGGTTGCGGTTGCCGAACGGATTGCCCGCGCCAGACTGCTGCTGCGCCACCTGGTGTTCCCGAATCTCGGACTGCGCCCGCAGCAGTGCGTTGAGCGCCGCCATCTCGTGCGGCATTGCGCCGGCGGTCTGCTGCCCCTGCAACTGTTCGGCGGCGTGCCCCATCGCCTCGACCGCCGCCCGCACCGGGTCGGAAGCGGCCGCTGGCTGCGGCGTCTGTCGCCCCGCGGCGAGCGCACCGGGCGCTTTTGCGATGCGGCGCCGCTCCTGCTCGGCGCCGGCGGCGCGTTCGGCGCGTCCCTTCAGCTCGATCTGCGCATCGGCGACGCCTTTGACGTCGGTCGAGGATCGCCCTGCTGCCGATCGGCGCTCGAGGTTCCAGGTCGCGCTGATGATTTCCTTCTGAGCGGAGATCAGCCCTTCGAGCTGCGTCGCGATCGCGGCCTGCATCGCCGACTGGCTCACCGCCAGCGAGTACTCCTCGTTGAACGGCTGCACCTCGAGAAAAAAGATCTCGCTCGTGGCCATGGTCGACGGCTTGGCCCGCGGCACATCCCAGGCGCGGGCGTAATACGCAATGACGTCTCCCGGTTTCACCTTCAGGTCCTCGACCGCGAGCGTGCGGGAGCCGACCCGGGCAAGCGGCCCACCTGACACCGCCGTGAACGGCACCACCTGTTCGGTGCCGCCCGCAACCGAGTAGACGAGCTCCATCCTGGCGATCCCGAAGTCGTCGTCGGCGCCCGCTTCAATCGGCACCTCCTGCAGGGACGTGACCCCTTCGTCGTTGCCTGGGCGCAGGATGTGGACGTCGGGCGGACGGTCGTCGATGACGCGAACGAAGTACTCGACGCTCTCCGAGGCCAGCCCGTCGGCGTCGATCAATCCGACGCGGTAGGCGCCTTCCTCCGCCACCGTGATCGAGGCCACCATCGTGCGATCCTCGAGCCGGCCGAGCGTCGCTGGCCCTCGTCCCTGCGAGAACGCCAGCGCGCCGGTGCGCACCGGCTTGTCGGTGTGGACGAGGACGCGCACACGGGTGCCGGCGGGCGCGTAGACGTCGCCGCCGTCGCGTTCGAACCGGGGCGGCAGACTGGTGAACGCGGGGAAGTCGTACTGCAGATCGATGCGCTCGACGTGTGCGGCGTGCAGTGCCGTCACGCTGTAGGCACGCGACACCGCCGGACCGGCCGAGACGCGGTAGTGAAACGACCGGTCCACGCTCGGGACCCTGAGCTGATAGCCGCCTCCGGCACGCTCCATCGGCAGCGTGATCGTCTCTCCGCCGGCGTCGAGCGTGATCTGCGGCGAGACGTGCGCCAGGGACCGCGCGCGCACGCGCACCGCCGCGGTGATGATGGCGGGCTTGCCGGCGGCCACGCGGAGGTCGCCCGGCGTCACGGTCAGGACGACCGCGCCAGGGGACAGCCGCACGTAGGCGATGTCGGCGAGCCGCTGGAGGTACGGCGCCGCGATGGCGAGCGCCGCCGCGCACACCACCGCCGCTCCTGCGGCCCGAAGCGCGGCCACGCCGATGGCCCGCGAATCGACGACGGCGTCGAGATCGAGCGTGCGAAGACGGTGCGCCGCACCGGCGGCGACGAGCGGCGCGAAGTCGCCGGCGTCGGCCGAGCGCCCGGCCAGATCGACCGCGGTCACGATCGCGTCGCCGCATTCCGGGAACCGCTCCTCGACGAATCGCGCCACCGAAGCGTCGTCGGGGCGCCGGCGCAGCCGCCAGGTGCAGACCGCGACCGCGCCCAGCGCCGCCGCCGCGGCAAGGACGCCGAGCGCGAGGGCCGCCTCGTCGCCGACGCGATCCTCTCGACCAAGTGCCCAGGCCGCCGTCGCAATGACCGCGATCGCGAACATCGCCTGAGCCGCCGCGTTCAGCGCAGAGAGTCGGAACCAGCGCCGCCGGACCAGGCCAAGTGCCGCGGTCAGCTCCGTACGCGGCGTCATCCGCGCGCCCCCACGAACGCCTCGACGACGAGCGTCGCGAGCATCAGCATCAGGCCGTACTGCCAGTAGTGCTCCCGACGCTCGGCCTCGGCCGCCTGCCGCGCCGCCTGCGGCCGGACCTGCGCCGCCGTACGGGTGACCAGCGATCGGAATTCCTGCGGCGTCACCCGCTCGATGCGGCTCTCGCGCGGATCGACGTTCACCGCGATGGTCCGCGCGTCGTGCTCGTAGAATCCCGGCCTGGCCGCGATCCCGGGCGGCACGTCGGCGACCAGGAACGTCGCGGGCACCGGCGCGCGCGCCGAGAGATAGCGTGCGGTCTCCTGCGCGAACGCGACGAACGACGCGTGCAGCGGAAAATCGTTCCAGCGGCGGTCGACGTCCGAGGTCAACAGCAGAACCCGGCCGCGCGTTCCCGTCCGTTCGGCGAGCGCGACGTCGCCGTTGGTGAATCGCGCCGCCACTTGCCAGCCGGCGCCCGGATCGATCCGCCACGCGCGATCGAACGTGATCTGTCCGAGATTCGCCGCGACCTGGGCGAACGGCCGCAGGACCGGATGCCGGAGATCGGTGGCCGCCAGCACGCCGGCATCTGCGACCTCGTCAGAAGCGAGCGGCGGCGTCCAGTCGAAGAGCACTGACAGCACGGCGGCATCGACGTCCGGGGCGGCCGCCACGAAGACGCCGCCGCCCGTCTGCAGGAAATGCCGCAGGCGCTCGCCGGCGTGCCGATCAAGTCCACGGGTCGAGAGCAGCGCGATCGCCTGGTCGTTGTGCAGGTCGGCATCGCTCATCGCCGAAAAGGCCACTCCGCTGACGCTGCGCACGTCGAAGTCCGGACCCTCGTCCCCTTCCGCGAGCAGCGCGCGCGACAGGTAGAAGCCGTTCTTCGACCCTGGCGCGCCCGACACGATCAGCATCCGAGGCCGCGAGCGGCTCTCCCCCACCGCATAGCGCTCGTCGTCTGCGGTCGGCCCATCCGCTGCGTCGCCGCTCAGTCTGGCGCGGACGGCGCGCACGTCGGCGGGCGCCTCGAAGGCGACGTCGACGGTGTCGTTCCCTTGCAGCTCGAGCCGGCGCGCCGGCAGATCGCGCCCGTCGGCGGCGACCGAGAGCACGGCGGTGCGCGGCGCCGGCCCGCCATTGCGGGCGGTCACGATCACTCGGCGGTGGTCGATCGTCGCGCTGGACACCGACAGGTTTGCGGTCGCGCCGCCGGCGTCGAGCACGCGGAGATCGATGCCGTCCGGCAACGTCGCCCCGCTCTGGTCGAAGCCGCTCCGCTGCAGGTCCGACACAATCACGAGCCGCCCGCCGTCGGCGTCGACCAGCAGATCGGCGGCTTTGTCGAGTGCCGCCGCGTAGACGGTGGCGCCGTAGCCCGCCTGCATCGACGCCAGCGCCGCATGCGCGTCGGCGACGGTGCCGGATGCCGAGACGACCTCGGCGCGATCGTCGAATGCCACGACCACGACGCGATCGCCGCGGGCGCCGTCGATCGCCTGCTGTGCCAGCTCACGCGCCCGTGCCATCCGCGCCGGCGGCCCCATGCTGAACGAGCGATCGACGGCGACGACGGTCGTCCCGGCCGGCGCGGCGACCGCGGCGCGGTACGGCCGCGCGAATGAACCGGCCAGCAGCAGCAGCGCCGCGACGCGGGTCGCGAGCAGCAGCAGGTCGCGGAGATGGCGGCGGCGGGTGCGGGCGACCGGCGTCCCGCGCAGCAGGTGCACGGCGGTGAACGGCACCGGCGGCGCCACATCGCGCCGCAGCAGATGCAGCACGACGGGCAGCAGCACGAGCGCGCCGCCGATCAGATAGAGGGGAGTGAGGAACGACACGATCCTATGTGGCTGCCCTCAATTCCCGACCGTCTGCCCACTGCCCATGGTTCCTCACCGCCCCTTCCCCTTTCCCCGCGCGTCCAGATACGCGAGCAGCGCGAAATCGAGCGGCTTCGACGTATCGAGCCCGAGGAAGTCGATGCCGTGGCTGCGCAGCGCCTTCTCGTACCGCGCGCGCAGCCCGTCCATCGCGTCGAGATACGGCCCGCGCACCTGGGCCGGATCGGCGGTCACCACGTCGGCCGTTTCGACATCGGTGAAGCGGGCGGCGCCGCGAAACGGAAACTGGAGTTCGTGCGGATCGAGGACCTGGAAGACGATCACGTCGGTGCCGCGGTAGCGGAGGTGCTCGAGGCCGCTGACGATCCGGTCGGGCTCGTCGAGCAGATCCGAGATGACCACCGCCAGGCTGCGCTTGGTCAGCGTGTCGGCGAGCTGGTGCAGGGGCCGGCCGACGTTCGATCGCCCTGCCGGCGCGATCCGGTCGAGGGCGTGCAGGATCGCCTGGAGGTGGCCCGGCCGCGCCGACGCCGGCAGCCGCGGCCGGATCGTCTCGTCGAACGGGATCAGCCCGGTGGCGTCCCGCTGCCGGCTCATGAGATAGGCGAGCGAAGCCGCCAGCATGCAGCCGTACTCGAGCTTGCTGACCGCTGCGCCGCCGCGATAGCCCATCGATCCGCTGACGTCGAGCAGGAGATGGCATTCCAGGTTCGTCTCCTCCTCGAACCTCTTCACGTAGTGCCGATCCGAGCGCGCGTAGACCTTCCAGTCGAGCCTGGACAGGTCGTCGCCGGGGAGATACTGCCGGTACTCCGCGAACTCGACGCTGAACCCCTTGTAGGGGCTGCGGTGCAGCCCGGACAGGAAGCCCTCGACGATCGTTCGCGCCTTGAGCTCCATCGACCCGAGCCGCGCGATGACGGCGGGATCGAGAAAGCGGAGGTCGCGGGAAGCGGCTGGCGCGGGCATGACAGGCTACATGCCGCTGCGCGGCGCCGGCACCGCGTCGATGAGCCGATCGACGAGGATGTCGGACGTGATCCTCTCCGATTCCGCGTAGAAGTTGGGGATGATCCGGTGGCGGAGGATCGGCTTGGCCAGGGCGCGCAGGTCGGCGACCGACACGTGGTATCGCCCCTCCATCAGCGCGCGCGCTTTCGCCGCCAGAATCAGCGACTGCGAGGCGCGCAGCCCGGCGCCCCACTTCACCCAGTCCTTGACGAAAGCGAGCTGCTGCTGCCGCCCAGGGCGCGACGAATCGACCAGCCGCACCGCGTACCGCGCCACCTCCTCGGCGACCACCACCTGGCGGACGAGATGCTGATAGTCCAGGATGTCGGCGCCGCCCAGCACGCGAGCCGGCCGCGGCACGTCCGTGCCGGTCGTCTGCGTAGCCACGCGCACCTCGTCGTCTTCACTCAGGTAGGAGACGACAATGTTGAAGAGGAACCGGTCGAGCTGTGCTTCGGGGAGCGGATAGGTGCCCTCGAGCTCGATCGGGTTCTGGGTGGCGAGCACGAAAAACGGCCGCTCAAGCGGATAGGTGCGGCCCGCCGCGGTGACGTGGAATTCCTGCATCGCCTCGAGCAGCGCCGCCTGCGTCTTGGGCGGCGTGCGGTTGATCTCGTCGGCCAGCAGGATCTGTGCGAACACCGGGCCTTTCACGAAACGCAGGCTGCGGCGTCCGCCCTCCTCGTCCAGGATTTCCGTGCCGGTGATGTCGGCCGGCATCAGATCGGGCGTGAACTGGATGCGCTTGAACGAGAGGTCGAAGATCTCGGCCAGTGTCCGGATGAGGAGCGTCTTGGCGAGTCCGGGCACGCCGGTGATGAGGCAGTGGCCGCCAGTGAAGAGCGCCATCAGCACCTGCTCGATCGCCTCGTCTTGACCGACGATCACCTTGCGCAGCTCGGCGAGGATGCGCTGGCGTCCGTCGGCGACGCGCTCGGCGATCGCGGCCATGGGAGTGGTCTGCATGTTCATCGGCGGGCTTCAGTGCGTCAGCGTGTAGATGATTTCGTTGATTTCCATCCGGTAGGCCTGCGCCGTGTACTTCACATAGCCCGGGTACTCCGAGGCGTTCGACCATTCCCAGCCGTCGCCCATGTCGACGTTCCAGTTGATGAGGACCATGGCGCGGCCGTTGTCGTCTTCGATGGCGCGCAGATGCGCCACGTAGCCGCCCTTTTCCCAGGTCCGGCCCATCAGGAACGAGCCGAGCCCAGGCGTCTGCGGGAACGTCTCGAAGTGATAGAAGCAGTTGAACACCGGATGGTCCTTCGGCAGATCGATGATCCGGCGGTCGGGGAACACGCGCTTGAGCTCGCCTTCGACGTTGCTCCACTCGATCGGTCCATGGAAGTCGTCGAAGGTGAGCGTGCCGCCCCGCAGCAGGAACTCGCGCAGGATCGGCACCTCTGCGTCCTTGAGACGCAGATTGCCTCCCTCCACGATGTAGATCCACGGGTGATTGAAGAGGTCGGGATCCTGGAGGCGGATCTCGATCGGGTCGTTGACCTGGATCGCGGTCGCGGTGCGCACCCGGCGCGAGAGATTCCAGTCGGCCGCCGGCGCGTCGATATACCAGGGCTCGTCATACGGGCTCACCCCTGGGCGCGGCGGGAACGTCCACGCCGTGTAGTGAACCCGGACGAAGCCCCACTGCAATCCGGCAAACCGCGGATCGGGCGCCGCCGGCACGGGCGGCGCCTGGGCGAAGAGCGGGCCGCCGATCCAGCGGTCGAGCGCCGGAGGTACAACGAGCCACGACGCCGCTCCCAGCAGCGCGAGCCCCGCCACGCCCCACGCGCGCGTCCGCATGTCAGTGGCTCGGGTGGCCCCCTACCGCAGTGAGGAGCAGCTCCTGGGCGCGCTCGAAGCTGGGCGCGATCTCGAGCGCCGCCAGCGCTTCCTGCTTCGCGGCGGCGCGGTCGCCGGCGAGCAGGTAGCTCTCACCGAGATCGCAGTGCGCGGCGGCCTTGTCAGGAGCACCGGTCAGCAGCGCCGCGCGGAACTCGCGCGTCGCGACGGCCGGGTTGCGTTTCTTCAACGCCATCCGGCCCCAACTGGTGTGGGCGGTCGCATCGAACGGGTCCAGCGACACGATGCGGGTCACCGACAGCGTCATCAGGCGGTCGTCGGCGGCGGCCTCGGCGAGCGTCCACAGCTTACGCGCCGCCTCGACGTTGGTGTGGTCGGAGGCGATGAGCGCCTCGTACTCCTTCATCGCGCGCGGACGGTCGTTCAGCTTCTCGGCAAGCGCGGCCATGATCGCGTGGGGGCTCTCGTCGCCGATGGCGTTCGGCACCAGCGCCGAGGCGCGCTGCAGCGGCGCGAACGCCGACGCGTCGCCTGCCTTGGCGAGCGCCTCGCCCAGCGCGAGCTGCGCGATGTAGCTCTCGGGCTTCGCCGCGGCCGACGCCTTCAGCGCGTCGAGCGAGCGGGCGTCGACCGGCGTGTCGGCGTCGTGCAGCGCCCGGCGCATCGAGCCGAAGCGATCCTCGAGATACGTGCTGAAGCTCGCCTGCAGGCCGTCGAAGTCGACGTTGATCGCGCGTTTCAGCGCCGCGTCGCTGTCGACGCCGTCGCCGAAGGCGCGCACGAGCGTGTTGAGCGCCGGCTGTCCGCGCGTCGACACGATGTGATCGACCAGCAGCGACGCTTCGTAGTACGCGAGCGAGATCGTCTCGGGACGCGTGAATCCGGCGTTCAGCTCCCGCAGCTTCAGCACCTTCCCCTTGTCCATCGCGCGCGCAAACGTCACCTCCATGTCGCGCCCCCATTCGGGACGCTGCCGTCCTTCCTCGTAGACGGAGATGCCTTCGGTGAGCCAGCGGGGAATCCGCTGCTTGGACATCTGGATGGTGATGACGTGCGCCAGTTCGTGCCAGAGCGTCGCTTCCCAGCTGAACTCCCCTGGGCGCGACCGCGCGTTGGGGGAATCCATCGTGACCACATGGCCGAAGCAGGCGCCGAGCGCGCCGATCATCCCGGGCAGGCCGAGATTGCGCACCGCAAAATCGTCGTGGTCCGGGAAGATCTCGATGAAAATCGGGCCGGTCGGCGTGAAGCCGTAGCGGGCCGAGAGCGTCGCGATCGCGTCCTTCGCCAGCGGCACCGCGTATTCACGGAGCACCGGCGCTTCGCTCGGCGCCATCTTGAAGACCATGTCGCCGTCGCGCTCGACCGCGAACTTGTCGAGCTTGTCGAGCATCTGCAGCAGGTTGAAGGTGACGACGTCGAACGGGTCGGCGCGAAACGAGCGCTCGAGCGTCTGCCGCGCCGCAGCCTCGTCGCCCGTGCGCAGCAGGTGCATGCCCAGATCCGCTGCGGCGCGCGAGTTCGAGGGATCGAGCGCCACCGCCTTTTGCGCGAGTGCCACCGCCTCCTCGAATCGGTAGTGCGCGGCCGCCAGCTCACCGGCCAGCCGGTAGCCCTCACCGTAGACCGGGTCGGTCGCGAGCGCCGCCGCCATCTCGCGCTCGAAGGTACCGGTGTCGTCCTTGACATAGGCGATCGCCGCGCGCAGCGCGTGCGCGTGCGGATGACCGGGATTGACCGCCAGCACCTTGTCGATTTCGGCCCTGGCATCCGCCTCCTGGTCGGCATCGAGATGCAGACTCGCCAGCACCAGGCGCGCGTCGGCCATCTCCGGGTCGATCGCCACCGCTCTGTCGGCCGCGGCCGCGGCCTTCGTCGAGTCCTCGTCTTCGAGCACCCGGGCGAGGCCGGCGTGCGCCGGCGCCCATTCAGGATCGGCGGCGAGCACCGACTGGAACGACTTCAGCGCCTCGGCGACCTGGTGCTTCTCGAGGAACAACTCGCCCCATGCCTGCTGCACCAGGACGGCGCCGCCACCGGCGCGATCCGCCTCGCGAAACAGGGTGTTCGCGTCGCGCGGCCGGTTCAGCGCCGCTGCCGCACGGCCACCGCGCACCAGGGTCGCCGCATCCGACGCGCCGCTGGACTGCCGGAGCACCGCCGCGAACAGCGTGCTGGCATCCGCCTGCCGACCGACCTCGCGCTCGATCGTCGCCAGCTCGAGCGCGGCATCGCCCGCCGGATCGCGCGCCACCACAGGTTCTAGAAGCGCCAGCGCGTCCTTATAACGGCCGCGGTGGACGGCAAGCTGCGCCAGCACGACGGCGGCGGCCGGATCGGACGCGCCCTTCGCGTTGGCCATCCGCTCCGCATCGGCGCGTTTGCCATGCGCGATCGCCGCCGCCGCCGCGCTGCGGAAATCGGTCGGGGCCGGCGTCCCCTGCGCGCCACGTACGGACGAGCCGGTCGAAGCACAGCACACCGCCAGCGCGATGACGACGAAGAGGCGGGCCGGATGGGACAACCGCAGCATGGAATCGGTCGATTATAGTGCCGCCAAGACAGCCACTCGGACCGTCGAGCGACACCATGCCGATTAGACGGCCGACGCCGCCGGCCAGTCTGCCGTCAGCACGACACTCTCCGTGCGGAGGACGCGCGCGGCGTGCCGGTGGTGTCAGAACAGCGGGCGCCAGGTGAAGAAGATCGCCACCGCCAGCCCCTGTCCGATGGCGAAGGCTGTGATGAGCGCCTGCGTCATTCGCGGCGACGACATCGCCGCGAGGGCGATGAACGCGGGAAAGAGCGTCGACGAGAGCCGCCCGATCGACAGCACGCCGCCGGCCAGCATCGGCGGCACCGCGTTGATGACGATGAAGAGCGCCAGCGCCGGCCCCAGCCGCTTCAGCACCGGCCACAGCATCAGCAGCGCGAACACCAGACCGAGGCTGTTCAGCGTGTCGTACGGAACCCCCTCAATCACGTGGAACAGCCCTTCGTCGGTGATCCAGCCATACGCCCGCTCCACCGGTGCGAGCCCCTCATAGGCGCGTCCCCAGGCCGCTTCGTGCAGCCGCGCCCACCCGAACCATCGGCCGGTTACCTGATGCACGTACGCGCTGTAGGCCAGCATGCCGAGGCCCGGCATCGCGGCGGAGGCGAGGGATTTGAAAATTTTTAAAATGTGGAGATGTGGAGATGTGGAAGTGTGGCGGTCGCGCCAGAGACGCTCGGCCAGGATGGCGGCGAGTACGACACTCAGGAAGCAGCCGTTTGGCCGGGTGAGGCCGACCAGCGCCCCCCACAGCCCGGCCACGACCCATTGGTCGCGCCGGAAATGGAAGACCGCCGCGACCGCGCCCAGCAGGAACAACGCCTCCGTATAAGGAGCGCTGAAGTACAGCGAAAAAGGATACGCGGCGAGCAGCGCGACCGCGCCGGTTGCGCTCGCCTCTCCGGCGATGTCGCGCGTCAGGCGCCACAGGTAGGCCGAGGCCCAGCCAAACGCGGCGAGCGAGATGAAGACGCCCCCCCAGAGCAGCCGCACCATCCGCTTCTCGGGCGGCATGCCCGGACCGAACGCCCCGATCGGATAGCCGACGGCGCGCATCAGCATCGGAAAGGCCGGAAAGAAGGCGATGTTCTGCTGGTGCTTGAAGTCGCCGCCGAAGTAGTAGCCGTCGAGCGCGATGCCGCCGTACCACCCGGCGTCGAAGCGCGCCGGCAGGTTCGAGAGCTTGTCGCGCGACACCACGAAACCCGTCGTCGCAACATTGACGCCGATCGTCACCACCGCCATGTAGGCGACGAACAGGACGGCCACCCGTGACGAGAGGCCGAACGCCGCCGCGTTGAGCGCCGGCCGCTCGTGGCTGCCGCGCAGCCAGCCGGACAAGCGCCGGTGCAGCGGCATGGCCGGATGTGCCGCGTGGCGAACCGCCAGCAGCGCCAGAGCGACGAACAGCAGGCGGCCCGTGGAATGGATCCGTACGGGTGACAGCGTGAAATAGATCGCGAACCCGCCGAACAGAAACACGGTGCCGGTCAGCACAAGGGCGAACACGGCCGCGGCGTCGAGCGCGCGCACCCACAGCGGTAGCTTCACGGCGAGGATTCTATCGCTGCGCGAGCGCGATGTCCTCGATCGCGATGCGGCGTCGGATCAGCAGCCCGAATCCGACCACCGCCGCCACGCCTGCGATTGGCGCGTGGGCCGCAACGCCGGCGCCGGCCAGCTCACCGACGACGGCGAGGTAGTTGGGATGCGTGAGCCAGCGGTAGGGTCCGGCGCTGGTCGCCGTGGAACGTGGCGGCACCAGCACCCGGAACGTCCAGCGTTCGCCGAGCGTCGCGATCGCCCAGTACTTGAGCGCCTTGGCCGCCACCAACAGTCCGAGACCCGCGGTGAACCATCCGTCGACCGCGCTCCCGCGCAGGAGGCCTTCGACGAAGATTGCCGCGAACGCGCCGGGATACGCCAAGGCCATCGCGCGGTAGACGTCGCCGGCGGGCTCGACGGCGCCGCGCGCGCGCAGCGCCCGGGCGTGCCGCGACGAGAGCGACGTCTCGCCGAGCATCGTGCCGAAGGTGATTGCGGCGAGGGCCGGGACGGCGGCCGTCATGCCGGCACGTCGCCCGCGAACCCGATTGCGCGCCGCAACGCCCACGGCGCGGCGGCGGCGATGAGACCGGCGGCCTCCACCGTCGCGCCGCTCGCGACCACACGGCGAATCAGGCGGTTGAAGCGCCACTTCCCGCCGAACTCGCGACGCCGGGCGCGCCGCAGGGCGACATGCGGTCGGGCCAGCCGGCCGGCGAGGGCCGCGAGCAGCGCCTCGGCCGCCAGCTCGCCGCCACGCACGGCGAAGCGGAGGCCGTCCCCGGTGATCGGATCGATGAAGCCGGCGGCGTCTCCGGCGAGCACCAGGCCGTCCATGCCGGCCTGCGGCGCGTCAACGGCGAGCGGGCCGAGCACGGCGGGACGGGCGATCAGGCGGGCGGCGGCGAAGCGGTCGCGAAGCGCCGGCTCACAGCGGATGGCATCGAGGAGCAGCGCCGCGGGATCGTCGATGCGAACCGGCGCCGGCACGACGAGGCAGACGTTGGCGGCCCCACCAGGGACCGGCGCCACGCCGATATAGCGGCGGCGGCGGACGTGCATTTCACCGAATGTCTGCAGGCCCTCGACGCCGGCGAAGTAGGCGCCGATAGCCCAGCGTCGCGGGTGCGGCGGCTGGCGGGCGAGGCCCAGCGGGATCGCGAGCGACGATCGCCGTCCGTCGGCGGCGATCACGAAGGGTGCCGGCACCCGCACATCGCAGCCGTCGCGGCCCGCGATGATGACGCCGCGAACGCGCGACGTCGCCGCGTCGACCAGCGCCGAGCGGACCGCGACGCCCTCCTCGAAGCGCGCGCCTGCGTTCACAGCGGCCGCGGCGAGCCCGGCGTCGAGATCGCAGCGCGCGATCGAGAGGGCGTGGACGCCCGGCCCGTAACGGCAGCTGACGGCGACCCGCCGCTCGCCGGTCACCACCATGCCGTCGAGCCGCAGGGCCCGCGCTTCGATCGGCGCGCTCACCGCCTGGCGGCGCAGGATCGCGAGCGTGCCCGGATTGAGGGTGTCTCCGCACAGCTTGCTCCGCGGAAACCTCGCGCGATCGAGCAGCAGCACGCGCGCGCCGCCGCGCGCCAGCACCAGCGCCGCGGTGGCGCCTGCCGGACCGGCGCCCGCTACGATCACGTCGAACACAGGTCCACTCCTCACCTTCGCCGTTCGGCGCGCGCCGGGTGGAGTCGCGGGGTCGACACCGGCGCGGCTTCAGACGGCGCCGATCACCATCGCCGAATTCTTCGATCCGAACCCGAGGCAGTTGCACAGCGCCGCCGCGGGGGACGCCGCGCGGCCGGCGTTGGGAATGTAGTCGAGATCGCAGTCCGGATCGGAGTCGCGCTGGTTGATCGTCGGCGGCAGGAAGCCGCGCGACAGCGCCAGCGCGGCGGTGACGATCCCGGCGGCGCCGCTGGCGCCTTGCGGATGGCCGATCATCGACTTGGTCGACGATCCCGGCACCGCGTCGGCGCGCGCGCCGAACAGCCGACGGACACAGCGCGATTCCACCGCGTCGTTGAGCTGCGTCGACGTGCCGTGGTAGTTGACGTAGCCGATCTCTTCGACGGCGCGGCCGGAGCGCTCGATCGCCAGACGCATCGCCCGGATGATCTGCTCGCCATCGGGCGCCATCTGCACGCGATGATAGGCGTCGCAGGTCGATCCGTACCCCTCGACCGTCGCGTAGATGTGGGCGCCGCGGGCCCGCGCCCGCTCTTCGCTCTCGAGCACCAGCATCCACGCACCTTCTCCGAGCACGAAGCCGTCGCGGCCGCGGTCGAAGGGGCGCGACGCCTGCGCCGGCGTGTCGTTGTAGTGCGTCGCCACGGCGCGCATCTTGGCGAAGCCGAAGATCATCCCCGGGGTGACGCAGGCGTCGGCGCCGCCGGTGAGCAGCATCTCGGCCTCACCGGCCCTGATGAGCGAAGCCGCGTAGCCGATCGCGTCGGTCGAACTGGTGCAGCCGGTCGACAGCACGTGGCTGATGCCGTGCAGCTCGAGGGCGATCGAAATCTCGCTGGAGATCATCCCGACGATCGACACCGGAATCGCGTAGGGCGTGACGCGCTTCCACCCGTCGTTGAAGAACTCGAAATACTGCCGCTCGGCGACGTCGATGCCGCCGGCGCCGCTGCCGACGATGACGCCGCCACCCGGCTCGTTGATACGCAGCCCCGCGTCGGCCCACGCCTCGCGCGCGGCCATCACCGCGATCAAGGATGCGCGCGAGTAGCGCCGCGGATCCGGCCGTCCGTTCCCCTCGCCGGCCCGCGTTTCGACTGCTGCCGCGTCATCGATCGACACCGAAGACGGCACCGGTGCCGCGACGCTGCAGGGGAACACGGATGCGTCGAACTCGGTGATGGCGCGGGTCGCGCTGCACCCTTTGCTCACGTAGGTCCAGAACCGCTCGCGTCCGACGCCGTACGGGGAGACGACGCCGATGCCGGTGATGGCGACGCGTGGGCGCGACATGCGCGAATTGTACGTCACGGCTGCGCGCAGCACGAGCAACGGTTCTGGAAAATGCGCGACGAATCCGGTAAGCGCCGCGAAGTTCGTTATCCTAGAAGGATGAGGTCGCCGCAGCCGGCTCTGCTGCTCGTGCTCGTCGGCGTGATCGGCGCGGTCGCACCGGCGCCGGCTACCCGGCCGATCGCGCCGGCGCTCGACGACATCCGGATCGATGCGCTGCGCGCCTACGTCGAGACGCTGGCCGGCGACGACTTCCGCGGCCGCGGCGTCGGCGATGTCGGCAACCAGAAGGCCGAGACCTACGTGTGCGACACCCTCACCCAGGCCGGCGTCACGCCGGCGGGTGCCGAGGGATCGTGCTATCAGCCGGTCGACGTGTATCGTCCGACGCTCGGCCCCGGCGCGCATCTGACCGTGCGCGACGAAGATGGCTCGACGCTGGGCGAGTTCGCCGCCGGTCCGGACTTCTATCCGCTGCCGGAAACCGGCGATCGGGATGTCACCGCACCGCTCGTCCAGGCGGACGGCGGCGTGGGCGACGCCGTCGCGCTCGTCAGCACCGATGGCGACCCCGACCCGCAGGTCGCCGCGGCGCTGTTGCACGGCGCGCTCGGCGCGGTGGTCGTCGGCCGCTACCTGCCGCAGCTGGCCAGCGTGTGGCCCGCTCGTCCGTCGGTCCGCGAGGCGACCTATCGTCTGATGACCGCGCTGCGGTCGCAGCCCGCGCCGATCGTGACGCTGTCGCAGCCGGCAGCCCGGCCCATCGAGGCCGCGCTGCGCGCCGGCCACCGGCTGAGCGCGACGCTCTCGCCCGCCCTGGTGGCCGAGCCGCTTCGGATCCACAACGTGCTCGGGGTCGTCGAAGGAAGAGACAGCCGCCACCGGCATGAGCTGGTCGTCGTCGGCGCGCATCTGGACCACGACGGCGTCGACGACGCCGGGCGGATCTACCACGGCGCCGACGACAACGCGTCGGGGACGGCGGCGGTGATGGCCGGGGCGGCGGCGTTCGCGCAGGCGGCGGCCCATGGCGAGCGGCCGGCCCGGGCGGTGCTCTTCGCGTTGTGGAACGGCGAGGAAAAGGGAGAATTGGGCGCCGAGGCGTTCGTCGAAGCCGGCCGCCCGGGCCGCCGCGTCATCGCCAATATCAACCTCGACATGGTGGGGCGCCACGAAGAGGTGCCAGACCCCGACGACTGGCGCTTCACGGGATTCCCGAAGATCGACGCCGCCTCGAGCACGAACACGCTGCACGTGCTCGGCTACAGCTACACGCCGGAGCTCGCCGCCGACGTGCGGCAGGCCAACGGCGCCGTCGGCCTGAGCCTGAAGGAAGACTACGACGTCGGTGCCCAGGATCTCCTTCACCGCTCGGACCAGTGGCCGTTCCTGCGGCACGGCATCCCGGCGGTTTACTTCACGACCGGGCTTCATCCCGACTATCACACGCCATCGGATGAGCCGGCGCGGATCGATTTTGGCAAGCTCGAACGGGTCGCGCGACTGGCAGCGCGCACCGCCTGGATCGTCGCCGAGCGCGGCGCGACGCCGATCAAACGCCAGGACCAATGACGGACCACACGCGGATGCGCACGACGACACACGAAGACGGCACACGCATGAGAGTCCGAACGGCGACGCCGCTCGGAAAGAGACGACATGGCTGACACTGCAACCACTCCACCGCTCCCCAGCGAGCTTCCCGTCGTGCCCCTGCGCGGCTCGGTCGTCCTGCCGATGACCGTCGCGCCGCTCGGCGTCAGCCGTCCACTCTCGCTGGAAGCGGTGAACAAGGCGTTGACCGGCGACCGCATGGTCCTGCTGCTGCTGCAGCGGGGCGACGCCGACGATCCGGGTCCCGACGATCTGCACCGCGTCGGCACCGTGGCGATCGTCCGCCAGATGGCCAAGGGGCAGGGAGGCATGCGCGTGCTCGTCGAGGGGATCGTGCGCGCGCGCGCCGAGTTCCTGCAGAACGAGAAGGGCTACTTCTCGGCGCTGATCAAGCCGATGCCGGAGAAGGTCGATCGAACCCTCGAGATCGACGCGCACGTCAGGCGCCTGCAGGATCTCGTCGATCGCGCGCTGTCGCTGGCGTCGGGTCTGTCGCCCGAGATCCGCACGCTCATCTCGTCGCTCGACGACCCGCTGCGGATCGGCTACCTGCTTGCCAGCCTGGTCGACATGAAGCCGGAGGACAAGCAGCAGCTGCTCGAGGAGAACAACGTCACGGTGAAGCTCGACGCGGTGGCCGCCGCCCTCGGCCGCGAGATCGACGTACTCGAGCTGAAGGGGCGCATCGAGTCGCGCGCCGAGAAGGAGATGTCGAACCAGCAGCGCCAGTACCTGCTGCGGCAGCAGATGAAGGCGATCCAGTCCGAGCTCGGCGAGGGAGAGAACGGCGAGGCCGACGAACTGCGCACGCGGATCGCGGAGGCCGCCCTGCCCGAGTCGGTCTCGACGGTGGCGTCGAAGGAAGTGGATCGGCTGGAGCGGATGACGCCGGCGGCGCCCGAATACCAGATGATCCGCACCTACCTCGACTGGCTGCTCGAGATTCCGTGGGCGAAGCGGACCGAGGATCGGATCGACCCGATCGAGGCGCGCCGGGTGCTCGACGAGGATCACTACGATCTCGACAAGGTCAAGGACCGCATCGTCGAATACCTCGCGGTGCGGAAGCTGAAGGGGGACATGAAGGGCCCCATCCTCTGCTTCGTCGGGCCGCCCGGCGTCGGCAAGACCTCGCTCGGCCAGTCGATCGCGCGCGCGATGAACCGCAAGTTCGTGCGGATCTCGCTCGGCGGAGTGCGCGACGAAGCCGAGATCCGCGGACACCGCCGCACCTACATCGGCTCGATGCCGGGACGACTGGCGCAGGCGCTGCGCGGCGCCGGCTCGTCCAACCCGGTGCTGATGCTCGACGAGATCGACAAGGTGTCGGTCGGCATCCAGGGCGACCCGGCGGCCGCGCTGCTCGAGGTCCTCGATCCGGCGCAGAACCATGCCTTCCGCGATCACTACCTCGAGATACCGCTCGACTTGTCGAGCGTGCTGTTCATCGCCACCGCGAACCAGCTCGGCACGATCCATCCGGCGCTGCTCGACCGCATGGAGATCATCTCGCTGAGCGGCTATACGGAGGACGAGAAAATCCACATCGCCAGGATGTATCTGGTGCCGCGGCAGCGCGAGGAGCACGGACTCACGCCCGGGCAGATCACGATCGACGACGCGGCGCTGCGGCGCGTCACCACCGAGTACACGCGTGAAGCCGGCGTGCGGTCGCTCGAGCGGCAGATCGGCACGCTCGCCCGTAAGGTGGCCGCGAAGGTCGCCACCGATTCGACCTACGTGGGTCACGTGACGGCGGCGGCGGTCCCCGACTATCTCGGCCCGGCACGGTTCCGTTCCGACGGCGCGTTCCGTCTCTCGCGTCCCGGCGTCGCCACCGGTCTCGCGTGGACCGAAGCCGGGGGGGACGTCCTCTACATCGAAGCGGTGCTGCTGCCCGGCGGCAAGGGCGGCCTGACGTTGACCGGACAGCTCGGCAACGTGATGCAGGAGTCGGCGCGCGCCGCGCTCAGCCACGTCCGCCAGCAGTCCGACGCGCTCGGCATCTCGCCCGAGACACTGAGCAGCCACGACCTGCACATCCACGTACCGGCCGGCGCGATTCCCAAGGACGGGCCGTCGGCCGGCATTACGATGGCGACCGCGATCATCTCGGCAGCGCGGCAGATCCCGGTGCGGCCCGACGTGGCGATGACGGGAGAAATCACGCTGTCGGGTCTGGTGCTGCCAATCGGCGGCATCCGCGAGAAGTCGATGGCCGCCCGCCGCCAGGGCATCCACACCGTGATCCTGCCGAAGGGCAACGAACAGGACCTGGCTGAACTCCCCGAAGAAGTGAAGAAGGAGATGACGTTCGTGCCGGTCGACACGCTGCAGGACGTGATCAAGGTGGCGATGCCCGATGTCGCCGCGGGACCGGCCACCGCGGCCGGGACGCCGTCAGCCGGCACCAGCGCCGCCGCTGCCGCCCCGCGACCGTGACGGTCGCCTTCTACATCAGCGGCCACGGCTTCGGCCACGCCTCGCGGCAGGTCGAAATCATCAACGCCCTGGTCTCGCGCCATCCGGCGGTGCGGGTGTTCATCCGCAGCGCCGCCGCGCGATGGCTGCTCGAGCGCACGCTCCGCGTGCCATTCGAGCTCGATCCACGCCCCTGCGACACCGGCATCGTCCAGATCGACAGCCTGCGCCTCGACGCGCGCCAGAGCCTCCTCGACGCGCGCGACTTCTACGCGACGCTCCCCGCGCGCGCCGACGACGAGGCGCGGCTGCTGCGCGAGCGCGACACGCGACTGGTGATCGTCGACGCGGCGCCGCTCGGCTGCGAGGCCGCCGCGCGCGCCGGCATCCCGTCGGTGGTGGTGTCGAATTTCACGTGGGACTGGATCTACGAGGAGTACGCGGAGCTGCTGCCGCTCGCGCCCGATCTGGTGCCGGTGATTCAGCGCGCGTATCGGCAGGCGCGAGCCGCGTGGCGGCTGCCGATACAGGGCGGCTTCGCCAGCTTCGACGCGGCGTGGCAGGCCGACGCGCCGCAGGAGCGACGCGTGCTCGACGTGCCGTTCGTCGCCCGCCACGCCGATCCGTCGCGCTCGCGCGAGGAGGTGCTCGGGCGACTGTCGCTCCCGGGCGATCGCCGCGTAGCGCTCGTCTCCTTCGGCGGCTACGGCGCCGGCCGCCTGGCGCTCAATCGCCTCGACTGCGCCGACACGTGGACCGTCGTGCTGACCGGCGGGGCCGGCGAGCGCCTCGACCGCGGACACCTGCGGATCATCGCCGACACCGACATCTACGACGCCGGCCTGCGCTATCCCGACCTGGTGCGCGCCAGCGACGTCGTCGTCACCAAGCCTGGCTACGGCATCGTGTCCGAGTGCGTCGCCAACGGCACAGCGATGGTCTACACCCCGCGCGGCCGTTTTGCCGAGTACCCCGTGATGCTGCGTGAAATGCCGAGATATCTGCGGTGTGCGCCGCTCGACAACGCGGCGCTGCTCGCGGGCCGATGGCTGGCGGCGCTCGATGCGGCCGCCGGCGCACCGCCGCCGCCCGAGCAGCCGGCGACCGACGGCGCCGAGGTGGTTGCGGATATGATCGCCGCATGTTTACGCGACGCGAGTTCCTCGCCGGCTCCTCTGCGCTCCTAGTCGGCTCGCAGCTGCCGGCGCCGATCGCGTCGCTGCCGTCGATGAAGGCCCAGGCTGCCCCGATCACCGCCGACGAGCGGCGCGCGCGGATCGAGCAGGCGCGCCGGCTGATGGCCGCTCACCGGATCGACGCGATCATGCTCACGGAGGGCACGTCGCTCGTCTACTTCACCGCCGTCCGCTGGGACGGCGGCGAGCGGCTCTTCGCCTGCGTGGTGCCGCAGAAGGGAGAGCCGTTCTTCGTCTGCCCGGCCTTCGAGGAGGAACGTGCGCGCGAGCAGATCGCCCTCGGCCCGTTCGGCGGCGGCCGGGCGGATATCCGCACCTGGAACGAGGACCAAAGCCCGTACGCGCTGGTCGCCGACGGGCTGCGCGACCGCAGAGTCGCGGCGGGTACGCTCGGGATCGAAGAAACGACCAAACACGTCTGGAGTGAGAGCGTCGCCAAGGCGGCGACGGCCCTCACGCTCGTCACCGCGACTCCGGTCGTGTCCGGCTGCCGGATGATCAAGTCGCCGCACGAGATCGAGCTGATGCGGCTGGCGTCGAGAGCCACGCTGAGCGTCTACGCCGCGGTCTACAAGGCGCTCGCGCCAGGCATGACGCAGGACACGGTGTCGGGGCTCATCTCGGAAGCGTACCGCCGCGTCGGTTTCCCCGGCGAGGCGAGCGTACAGGTGGGCGAGTACACCGCGCTTCCCCACGGCTCCATCCAGCCGCAGACGATCAGGGAAGGCACGATCATCATGATCGACGATGGCTGCACGGTGGAGGGCTACCAATCCGACCTGACGCGCACCTTCGTACTCGGCAAAGCCACCGACAAGCAGAAGCGCGTGTTCGACATCGTCAAGACCGCGCAGACGGCGGCGCTCAAGGCGGCGCGGCCAGGCGCCACGCTCGATTCGATCGACGCGGCGGCGCGCACCGTGATCACCGACGCAGGCTACGGCCCCGGCTTCAAGTTCTTCACCCACCGCGTCGGACACGGCATCGGCATGGACGGCCACGAGTGGCCGTACCTGGTGAAGAACAACATGTTCGGCTGGGAGCAGACCATCACCGCGCAGCCGCACATGACGTTCAGCGACGAACCCGGCGTCTACATTCGCGGCGAATTCGGCGTGCGGCTCGAAGACGACATGCACATCACCGAGAACGGCGCGGAACTGTTCACGCCGCAGTCGGCGTCGCTGGAGAATCCGTTCGGGGGGTAACCGCTGCTGGCCGCTGGCGGGTGGCCGCTTACTTCACGCAGGTAACGAGCGACCAGATCTTGGGGATGTTGACCTTTTCGATCGACACCGGCTGCAGGATCGCCTGCGCGAGAAACGCGGGCATGTCGAGGTCTGACTTGAAGCCGATGTGGATCGTCGCCGGCGAGATCCAGCGCTCGACGCGCGAGAGGAGCGGATTCGGGCTGAGGAAATGATTCAGGAAGATGATGCGCCCGCCGGGCCGGCAGACGCGCCGCATCTCCTGCGCCACTTTGACCGGATCGGGGACGACGCTGATCAGGTACGGGGCGTAGACGATGTCGAACGAGTTATCGGCGAACCTGAGGTCGGCGGCGTCCATCTGCAGCAGCCGCGCCGGCGTGCCCGTACGCTTGGCGGCGCGTTCGCGCGCCTTCTCGAGCATCGACGCCGTGTAGTCGATGCCGGTGATGGCCGCGTCCCGCGGGTAGAGATCGAGGTTGATGCCCGTGCCCACGCCGACTTCGAGCACCCGCTCGCCCGCCTGGATGTTCATGCGCTTGATGGCCCGGAGCCGGCCCGGGTGCAGCGTCGGCCCGAAAAACAGGTCGTAGACCTTCGCGAGCTTGTCATAGACGCTCTCGACGAAGTGGTTTTCGACGGCCGCCACCGACAGGGCACGCGTGGCTGCGTCGCCCGTGACGTTCTCTTCGGGCTTCCGCTCGAATATGGCCATAGCCTCCGGACTATATCCCCTGGACGCGGAGTTCGGCAAGCAGAAGCGTGCCGCGGCGGCCGCCGAGTCGGCGAGACACGAGGCTAGGCGCCGACGGCCTCGATGAGGCCCAGGGCCGTGTCGATCGCCTTCGGACCCGTCGAGATCTGCACGCCGCGGACGAACGGCCGGATCTCTGAGGCCACTTCACGCACGATGGCGAGCCCTTCCTCGGCCGCCCGCCCCTCCGCCTCCGCACGCCGCATACGCTCGACGACGGCCTCGGGCACGCGTACGCCGGGAACCTCGTTGGCCAGGAACTCCGCATGACGGAGGCTCTCGAGCGGCATCAACCCGGCAATGATCGGAATGTCGAACGCGCCGACGCGGTCCAGAAATGCGCGGAACTCCGCGGCATCGAAGACCGGCTGCGTGATCGCGAACTCGGCGCCGGCCTGCACCTTGTACGCGAAGCGCCGCAGCTCCTCATCCAGGCTCAGCGCGCCGGGGTTGACCGCCACGCCGATGTGGAACGCCGTCGGACTGCCGATCGCCTGGCCGCCGATGTCGAGGCCGGTGTTCAGGCGCGCGACCGCGTTGACGAGGCCGATCGCATCCACTTCCGAGACGGCGGTCGCGTCGGGGTAATCGCCGACCTTCGGCGGATCGCCGGTGACCAGCAGCACGTTGCGTACGCCCATCGAGTGCGCGCCGAGCAGGTCCGACTGCAGCGCCAGCAGCGTGCGGCTGCGCGAGGCGTAGTGGAGGATCGTCTCCACCCCGGCGTGCTGCTGCACTAGGCAGGCGGCGGCGAGCGCGCTCATGCGGGCGGTGACGTGCGGACTGTCGGGCACGTTGACCAGGTCGACCCCATGGATCTTGAGCCGCTTCGCGTGTTCGACGAGCTGGTCCGACTGGAAGCCGCGGGGGGGCGCCAGTTCGACGCTGACGACGAACCCGCCGCGCACGAGGGAATGCGCCATCCGCGACTTCTGACCGCGTGGAACCGGCGGCGCGGCCGCCGCCGCCGACGGCGCGGCCGCGCCGCGGCCATCCTTGCGCGTCGCCCCCGGCGCCAGCGAGCGTACCGCCACCTTGATCGCGCGGATATGATCCGGCGTCGTGCCGCAGCAGCCGCCGACCAGACGCACGCCGGCGTTGATGAAACGCCGCGCGTACGAGGCCATGTAGTCGGGCGAGCAGAGGTAGAGATTGCGGCCTTCGATCTCGCGCGGCTTGCCGGCGTTCGGCTGCGCCGATAGCTTCACCTGCGCGACCCGCGCCATCCGCTCGAGCGTCTCGAGCATCGCCGCCGGCCCGACGCTGCAGTTCAGGCCGATGACGTCGGCGCCGCGCTGCTCCAGTTCGGGAACGAACGTCTCCGGCGCCACCCCGTCGAGGCTGTTGCCGTCCTCCTCCGTCGTCATCTGCGCGACGATCGGGAGGGTGCCCAGACTGCGGACGGCGCGAATCGCGGCGCCGATCTCGTTGACGTCGCGGAACGTCTCCAAAACGAACAGGTCGACGCCGCCTTCGATCAGCGCCCGCGCCTGCTCGCGAAAGTATTCCTCGGCCTCGTCGACTCCGGTCCTGCCCCACGGCTCGATACGAATGCCAAGCGGCCCGATCGCGCCGGCGACGAACGCCTGATCGCGCGCGGCGTGGCGGACGATCCGCGCTCCCTGGACGTTGATCGCGTGCACGCGATCGGCGAGGCCGAACGCCCCCAGCTTCACCCGGTTGGCGCCGAACGTGTTGGTTTCGATGACGTCCGCGCCGGCACGCACGTATGCCTGATGCACTTCGGCGACCAGATCAGGCTGCGTCAGGTTGAGTTCGTCGAACGAGCGGTTCAGGAAGATGCCGCGGGCGTAGAGCATCGTCCCCATGGCCCCGTCACAAACGAGCACACGCGATTCGAGGGCTTCGAGAAATGACGGGCGGGACACGATCAATTGTACCTCGCCGATACGCAGGAGCGTCTCTATCACCCCGGCGCCAGCCGCCGTCCCCAGAAACACTTCGCCCGCCGGCGCGCGCGAAGCGCTTCGCCTATCTCCCGGCCGAGGTCATCGGGGTGTTGACGCTGCTGGTACGCGCCGCGCGCTCCAACCTTCGCCGCACTCCGCGCGGGCGTTGCCGCCCGTCACGCGCGACAGCGAAAATCGACGCGTCCGGCGCAATCAGGACGGTTTGGGCGCGGCCCGGATCGCGAGCTCGAGACGGCTCGTGACGCGGTACTTGTCAAAGACGGGTCCGAGGCCGTTCTTCACGGTCTGGACGCTGATGCCCAGCCGCCGGGCGATTTCCTTGTTCGGCAGGCCCTCGAGTATCGCGCGGACGAGATCCTGCTCGCGTGGCGTGAGCCTCGGTTGTAACGTCGATTCTGGCAATTGGGGGGTGGACAAGGCCGTTAGTACCTCCTCATCCGTATCAAACGCCGCCGCGGCCCGAACCGAACAAGCCGTCGGCGCATAAATTATCTAGAGAGTTAACATGTCTATATTCAATGACTTGGAGTCGATCAGCAGGTAGGATCGCGAAACCAGGTCTAGTCCGATCGACCTGACACCTTCCCGTATCTGGTCAGAAGCGCGATGGTGGTGCCCGAAGAGGTGCAGCCGCGGCTGCATGGCCGACAGCACATCGTTGATCGGGCGTTTGCCCGCATCAGGGCCGCGCTCGCCGGCATACGGACGGAACGGCGCCGCCGCCTCATGGGTCAGGAACACGTCGATGTCGCGCAGTCGCTGGCAGGCCTCGACCTGGGCCCGGACGAAATGCCGCCTCTTGTCGGCGAGCTCAGTGGCGCGGACGCTGCCCTTCACCGGGTGCGGCAGATCCTTCGCTGGCGTTTCGTACCACGTCGGCGCGAACGTCCCGCCGAGGCCCGCGACCCGCATGCCCGCGTCTACGCTGGTGCCGCTGTGGACGTAGACATAGCCTGTCGGGAGGGCGCCCGCTGCGATGGCGTCCAAGTTGTCGTTGTTGCCGTGAATCCAGTAGAGCGGCGCGCCGATGGACTCGTACGCGCCCGCGTGGCTCGCCACGTCACCCACGCACAGCCAAGCCGGCACCTCGGGGTGTCGGGCGACAATCCGCCGCGCCGCCTCGAAATCGCCGTGGATGTCGCCTAACGCGCCGAAGCGCATGGGGAGATGTGGAAATTGGGAGATGTGGGCATGTGGGAATGCCGCTGATTCCCACACTCCAGCATCACCGGCTCGTGCCGGCAGGTACGAGCAGGTCGGTCTTGTCCCAGATGAAATCCTTGTTGCTGTAGACCGCCAGCTCGTAGTCTTTCCCCATGAAAATCGCGGAGACCGGGCACGCCTCTTCGCACATCCCGCAGAAGATGCAGCGCGTCTTGTGGATCTGGTAGACCTTCGCGTAGCGAGGACCCGCCTGCACTGTCCCGTTGTTTTCCGCCGCCTCGAGGTAGATGGCGTCGGCCGGACAGGCGACTGCGCACAGGCCGCACGCGACGCACTTCTCGAGTCCGTGCTCGTCGCGCATCAGCACCTGCTTGCCGCGCCACTTCGGAAAGACGGGGATCTTCTGTTCCGGGTAGTTGACCGTGATTTTCGGCTGGAAGAAATGCTTCAGCGTGGTGGCGAAGCCGGTGATCATCGGACCGATCATTGGAGAATCATATCAAGTTTGCGTTTACGGGTGGGTGGCAGTTGCCGCCCGCAGCTGTCGCCGTTAACGGTAAACTGTTGACTGCCGACTGATTCCCGATGCCTACTCATCTCGTCAGCGGCCAGGTGCTGCTCTTCACGCTGATGGCCAAGCTCGCCGTGGGCGCGATCGTGGCGACGATGCTGGTGCGTTTTCCGTGGTTCCGCCGCATCCTGCTGACCGAGAACAGGGACTGGCCGGCCCGCCTCGTCTTTGCGGCTAGTCTCGGCCTGCCGCTGACCGCCGGGGTGGTCTCGCGCCTGATCCTGAACTATCAGGCCGCCGACCTGACCCTGGCCGGCGCCTTCCTTGCGGGGCTGCTGGCCGGGCCCTATGCCGGCGCCATCGTCGGCGTCATGATCGGCCTGCCGCCGGTCTTCGCGCCGGTCTCCGAGTGGGGCGCCCTGCCCTTCGCGATCGGATGCGGGTTCGCCGGCGGCGGCCTGCGCGAGATCTGTCCCAAGGAGGCGATCTGGCACTTCTCGCCATTCTTCTTCATGGGACTGCCGCGTCACGTCTGGCGGCTGGTACGCCGCTTCGAGATCGACTGGGTCGTCATCCTGCTCGGCGTGCCGATCGGCCTCGAGCTCATCGCGCAGGCGGTCGGCGCGCACTGGCCGTCGCGCTTGTTCGTGCTGGAGACGACGACCTGGGGCCTGCGCATCGCCGTGCTCGTCGCCACCGTGATGTCGATCGCCATTCCGATCAAGATCTGGAACAGCGCGCGCGTCGAGCACCGGCTCCAGGAGCAGGAGAAGCTCCTGATGGCATCGCGGCTCGATGCGTTGACCAGTCAGATCAACCCGCACTTCCTCTTCAACACGCTCGCCTCGATCTCCTCGCTCATCCGCTCGGAGCCCGAGAAGGCGCGCACGCTCATCGTGAAGCTGTCGGGCCTGCTGCGGCGGCTGCTGCGCAGCCAGGAGCATTTCGTCACGCTGCGCGAGGAGCTGGCGGCCGTCGACGAATACCTCGACATCGAGAGCATCCGGTTCGGGCCGCAGCTCAAGATCGAGAAGCACATCGATCCGGCGACACTCGACCTGGTCGTGCCCAGCATGATGCTGCAGCCGATCATCGAGAACTCGATCAAGCACGGGCTCGCGCAGAAGATGGGCGAGGGGCGGATCACGATCCGCAGCCTGCGCGAGCGCGAGCACGCGCTCATCGACGTCATCGACAACGGCATCGGCATCGCCTCCGAAGAGTCGGGGCGCGTCAAGGGCACGGGCATCGGGCTGCGCAACGTCAACGAGCGCCTCCACGTCATCTATGGCGCCAATTACCAGCTCCAGCTGGACAGCGTGCCCGGTGAGTACACCTGCGTGCGGATCGTCATCCCGCACATCGGCATCGCGCAGCGGGGCATCGCGTGAGTCCGCAACCCGGCGACCTCAAGACCATCGTCGTCGACGACGAACAGCTAGCGCGGGATGAGCTGCGCTATCTGCTCGAGGAGCTCGGCGGGGTCGAGATCGTGGCGCAAGCCGGTAACGGCGTGGAGGCGCTGCGCGTAATAGAAGAATATCAGCCGGATCTGGTGATGCTGGACATCCAGATGCCCGGCTTGACCGGGTTCGAGGTGGCGCGGCGCGTCTTCGAAGCCGGCCTGGAGTGTCAACTGGTGTTCGTAACGGCCTACGACCAGTACGCCATCGACGCGTTCGAAGTGAACGCGGTCGACTACCTGCTCAAGCCTGTCGAGCCAGAGCGGCTCGCCACGGCGGTCGAACGCGTCCGGCGGCGGATGGCCGCGGAAAAGCCGCGGAAGGAGGCCGAGCTGGAGCCGCTGCTGCAGATGCTGGCCGATCGCCAGGCGCGGCGCGAGCAGCTGGCCATCAAGATCGAGGATCGTTTCCTGCTGGTACAGGCCGATGAGGTGGTCCACGCCTCCGTCGAGGACGACCAGATCCGGGTCGTAACGAATAGCTTGTCTGGAACGTCCAACTATCGGACACTGGATGAATTGCAGACGCGTCTGGACCCGGCCGTCTTCTGGCGTGTCCACCGGTCGCATCTCGTGAACATCAACAAGATCAAGGAGATCGTTCCCTGGTTCAGTCGTAACTACATCCTGAAGATGCGGGATGCCAAGGGGACCGAAATCCCCGTCAGCCGTTCGCAGACGCGGCGGCTACGGGACTATTTGAAGTTATGAACGACAGCCACGATCACGACCCGTATTCCGCTCCCGCGCCGGAACCCGTCGAACCGCAGCGGTTCGACACCCAACCGGTGGCTCAGCCGGCTGCCGAACGGATCCTCACGGCCGATCCGCTGCTGCCCTCCGATCCGGCGGCGGCGGTTGCGGCGTCCAACGACCGGCTCGCGATCGATGGCACGTCGGTGTGGCTCAATCGGCTCGGCGAGGAACTGGTGGCGTGGCTGAAGACGCTGGCCTCGGCCGCCGTCTACGCGACCCTGATCGTCACCTTCGGATTCCAGGTGGCGCGCGTCGAGGGGATGAGCATGGCCCCCACCCTGCAGGACCAGGATCGGCTGATCGTCAACAAGCTCGCCTATCGCATCGGCGATCCCAAGGTGGGCGACATCGTGATGCTCTACTACCCGCTCAAGCCCGAGAAGTCGTTCGTCAAGCGGATCATCGCCGAGGAAGGCGACCAGGTGCGCATCGTCGACGGGCGGGTGTTCCGCAACGACGTGCCGCTCGACGACAGTTTCGTGCCGCAGGAGTTCAAGAGCCACGACGACTGGGGGCCGCAGGTCATCCCCGAGGGTTACTACTTCGTGATGGGCGACCATCGCAACAACAGCTCCGACAGCCGCCACTGGGGCTTCGTGCCCAAGAAGTACATCATCGGCAAGGTGCAGCTGCGCTGGTGGCCGATGGGACACGCCAGGGTGTTCTGATTCACCCGCGTCATCGTGCGGTTGCCCGCGTCCTGACGCGGGTCCTCTTCTTCAATCTCGCCGTGGCGGCGGCCAAGCTGGTGCTCGGCTACGCGACGGGCGCCGTCAGCGTCGTGTCCGACGGCTACCACTCGCTGGCCGATTCCACCTCCAACATCGTCGGGCTGGTGGGACTGCAGGCGTCGTTCAAGCCGCCCGACGCCGACCATCCGTACGGTCACCGCAAGTTCGAGACGCTGGCGGCCGGCGGGATCTTCGTCTTTCTCGTCCTCGCCGTTTTCGAGATCGGCCGATCGGCGCTCAAGCGTCTTGGCTCGCCCGCCCCGCCCGAGGTCACCTGGCTGAGCTTTGCGGTCATGCTCGCAACGCTCGTGATCAACGTGGCGATCGTCAAGTACGAGTCAAAAGAAGGGGGCCGGCTGAACAGCGAGATCCTGCGCGCCGACGCGCTGCACACGCGGAGCGACGTCTTCTCGACGATCGGCGTCCTCGTCTCGCTGGCCGCCGTCTGGGCGGGCTATCCGCTGTTCGATCCGCTCAGCGGCGTCGCCATCGCGATCGTGATCGCGCGCACTTCCTACGAGATCGCGCGCGACGCGACGAGCGTCCTGTCCGATCGGATGGTGATCGACGAGGAGGTGATTCGCAGCGTGGTGATGGGGGTGCCGGAGGTGCTCGGCTGCCACCACATCCGCACGCGCGGCTCGCTCGACTACGTGTTCCTCGATCTGCACGTCTGGCTGCCGCCCGAGTCGCCGCTGCGCGACGCGCACCGGCTCTCGCACGTCGTCAAGGACCGGCTGATGGAGCGGTTTCCGCAGATTGCGGATGCGATTATCCATATCGAGCCGCCGCCGACGGAGCGGTGAGGGTGGGGCCGGGCGGCCGGTGCCAAGGGTGCTAAAGGCGCCAACGGGGCCAACGGTGCTGGTGCTAAGGGGCGAAGGGGGCCGGTGCCAAGGGGGCTAAAGGTGCTAAGGGTGCGGGTGCCAAGGGTGCTGATGGTGCGGGCTTAATGGACTGCGGTGCACGGTGCTAGGAGCACCCTTGGCACCGCTAGCACCCGCACCCTTAGCACTCTTAGCACCTTTAGCCCCCTTAGCACCCGCGTCGCTCAGCGGCTCGCGCGCCGCTACAGCCGCCAGGCGACGCGCCGATACTCCGACCGTCGTGTCCACTCGCCGCGCCCGTGTCGTTACCGCCGATCAGTGGGGGGTCCCCGAACGGGACGAGCTGGGACACGCCGTGTGCCGCTGGTGCCGGCGGCCGGTGCTGCCGCCACGGCGCACGTTCTGCGGCGACGCGTGCGTGCGCGAGTGGAAGATCCGCAGCAGCCCCTGGTACGTGCGGCGCGAGGTGAAGAAGCGCGACAAGGGCGTATGCCGCTTGTGCGGCACCAACGTGATCAAGGCGCACCGTGAGTGGCGGCGCGCCCAGCCGCCCGCCGGGGAGCGGAATGCGCGGAAGGCCTGGCGCGCGGCGCGGCCACGCTGGGAGGCCGACCACATCGTCCCGGTCGCCGACGGCGGCGGCGAATGCGGTCTCGAGAACTACCGGCTGCTGTGCCGCGCCTGCCACGTGCGCGTGACGATTGCATGGCGCGCGGCGCGCACCGCCGGGCATCAGCGCGCGATCGGCGGGCCGCCCGAACCGCAGGCGGCGACGTCTGCCTCGATGCCGGTGACGAGCCCGGGCAGGTAGCGCGTGAGCGGGGGTTGCAGCGCAGCGAGCCCGGCGGCCCGCCGCGCATCGTCGCACGCGGCGGCGCGTTTCCCGATCGCCGCATCGAGGCGCCCCATTTCGAACAGTGCCGAAGCCATTTCGCCGCGCGCCGCGCGGTCGTTCGAGACACGCATCGCCGCGTCGAGCACCTGGAGCGCGCGGCTCAGCGACACCCGCGCCTCGGCGAAGCGGCCGCGGTGGCGCTGCACGCGCCCGAGACGCCAGGCGCCCGTGCCCACCTTCAGCTGCGACAGCGCGTCCCGCGGGTCCGACGCGGCCAGCTCCTCGCGGATCCGGAGAGAGGTCGCAAACAGATCTTCGGCCTTCGCCAGGTCGCCGTCCGAGTCGGCCATGTTCGCGAGGTTGGAGTAATCAACCGCCACGTCGAAGCGGATGACGCGGTCGGTCCCGTTCTTCGCCTCGCGGCGGAGATCCAGATCGAGCGCCCGGTCATAGTGGCGCGCCGCCTCGTGGAAATCGCCGCGGTCCTCGTCGCGGCCGCCGACGTATTTCTCGACGAGCGCCACGTTGCGCTGCCGGTCGGCCGCGTCGGGCTGCTCGGCCAGCTCCGTTTCGTAAATCGCGCCGGCTTTCTGCCAGTATTCGAGCGACGCGGGGCCATCGCGCTGCAGAAGGGCGAGGGCGTGATCGAACAGGACCGACGCAAGCAGGTGCCGGACTCGCGGATCGCCGCGGCGCGCATAGGCGTTCTCGCTGATCGTCTGGGCCTCCTGCACGAGTTCCAGCGAGCGGCCGGACTGCCCGGTCAGGTTGAGGATCATGGCGAGCTGCCGATTGCTGTTGACGAACGCGGCCACCGCCTCGAAGCCGGCGTCGGATCGGCGCGCCAGCGGCAGCGCCAGCGCGCGCGCCCGTTCGAGCTGCTGGATCGCGCCTTCGCGGTCGCCGAGATTGGCGCGTTGCGGGTCGCCGAGGATCCCGGCGATCTGCCGGTAGGCGCCCGACAGCTCGAGCTGCAGCGATTCGTCGCGCGCGGAATCGCGCTCGAGTCCTTCGAGGTAGCCGATCGCTTCCTTGACGATCGTCTGCCGCACCGGCGTCGATCCAGGCAGCGGCGCGACCGCGTCGTGGATCTTGAAGATCAGCGCGTTGGCCAGATGACGCACGTCGCGGAAGCGGGACTCGGCGCGCGCCTGCGCCGTCACGGCGACACTTCGCTGCCACACGGCGACGCTCAGCGCCGCGACGATCGCCAGCATCGACAGCGCCGCCGTCGCCACCAGCGCGCGATTACGGGCGCAGACGCGCTGGAGCAGATAGCCGAGGGACGGCTCGCGCGCCAGGACCGGCTCCTTCGTCAGGTATCGCTCCAGATCGTCCGCCAGCTCGCCGGCGGAACCGTAGCGCCGCAGGGGTTCCTTGCTGATCGCCTTCAGCACGATCGCGTCGAGATCCCCCTTGAGGATCCCGGGAGAATAGACCGGCGCGGCGCCGCCGGTCGCCAGGCCGCCGTGCCCCATGGTGCTCGGGCGCGCCGGCTGCGTCGCGAGCACGATCGCGAGCACCTGGTCGAGCGGCTTGCCGGTGGTGTCGTACGGGCGGGCGCCGGCCAGGACTTCGTAGGCCAGAACGCCCAGCGAATAGACGTCGCAGGCGGTGGTCACCGGCAGTCCGCGCAGCTGCTCGGGGCTCGCGTAGTTCGGCGTCAGGGGGCCTGGCATCATGCCGGTCAGCGTCTCGCTCGTCCCGTTCGAGGCTTGCAGCAGCTTGGCGACGCCGAAGTCCAGCACCTTGACGACACCCCCGTCCGTCACCAGGATATTGGCGGGCTTCAGATCGCGGTGCACGATCGAGTGCTGGTGCGCGTGCTGCACCGCGCGACAGACCTGACGCAGAAGCGCGATCCGCGCCGGCAGCCCGAGTGCCTGACGCCGGCAATAGTCGGTGATCGGCTCGCCGGCCACGTACTCCATGACCAGGTAGGCGTCCCCCTGCGGCGTGGCGCCGCCGTCGAGCAGCGTCACGATGTTCGGGTACTGCAGTGACGCCAGAATCTGACGCTCGAACCGGAACCGCCGCGCCGACTCGGGGTCGCGCACCGAGGCCCGTGTCAGCTTGATCGCGACGCGCTGCTCGAAAGTGCCATCAACGCGTTCCGCCAGAAACACGTCGCCCATTCCACCGTGCCCGATCCGGTCGACGATGCGGTACGCACCGATGGTGTCACCAGTCTTGGCGCCGTACTCGCAGTAGGCGGCGACCGGTGACTCGAGAAAGCCGGCAAGGCGGTCGTGCGCGTCGAGGAGCGCCTGCAGCTCGCGCCGGATGCCCTCGCGGCCGGCGCAGCGCAGATCGAGCACGCCGCCTCGCGCCGAAGGCTGAAGTTCGCTCATGTCACTGAAGATCGCCTCGACCTCGAGCAGATCGGAGGGGCTCAGATCGGTCTGCCGCCGCGGCGAGGGCGGAATCATGCGCTCAGCGCGCGAAAGAGCCAGGCGCGGGCGTAGGTCCAGTGGCGCTTCACGGTGGCGGGTGCGATGTCGAGCACGTCGGCGGTCTCCTGGATCGAGAGACCCGTGAAATAGCGCAGTTCGACGATCCGCGCCTTCTCGGGCGCGAACGTGGCCAGCTCCAGCAGCGCCTCTTCCAGCCGTTCGAAGTCCAGATGTAAATCGATCGGTGTATTGAGCGCGTCCTCGAACGGCGCACGGTGCAGATCGGCGCCGCCGCGCTTCTGTGCCCGCCGCTGTCGTGCGTAATCGACCAGGATGCGACGCATCGCCGTGGCGGCGGCGCCGTAGAAGTGCCGCCGGTTCTCCAGACGCATTTCGCGAAGACCGGTGAGGCGGATGTACGCCTCGTGCACGAGCGCCGTCGGCTGCAGCGTGTGCCCCTCGCGTTCGTGGCGCAGCAGGCCGTCCGCCAGCCGCCGCAGCTCCGGATACAGCCGTTCAAGCAGCTGCTTGAGGGCTTCCGGATCCCCTTCGTTCCATCTATCGAGCAACGCAGTGACGTCGTTCATGGATGCCCCGGTCACGGCCATGAGCCTTTTTACGCACGTCGTGCGCCACATATGGTGAGCGTCCTTTTCACTCGACCTGCAGCGGAATTGTCGCACCGACCGCTGCCGCGCCGCGCCAAAAGGCCGCTCCTCAGGTGACAAAAGTTCCGGGCCTTGGATCCAGGAGACGAACATGCGCGTGGCTTCGCGGATTGCGGTTCTCACGATTCTGACCGTCGTCTTCAGCGCCCGCGGCGCGCTGGCGTCGGTCATCACCGTCGCCGAATTCAGCTGGACGTCGACGCTCATCGATCCCAGCCCGAACTGCGACCCGACCGACACCGCCTGCATTCCCGATCCGTTGTTCCAATCAGTATTCCTGCTGACCAACCTCTGGGATGGGCCCGATCCCGGTCCGACGCTCCAGGGCAGTCGCCTGACGCTGCCCGACGGCGAGTCGGTCTGGTTCGATCTCGCGCCACCCAACGATCCGACCGGCACCAACATCGATCAGATCTCCATCGTCGACGTGCTGCCGCTCTTCGCCGACGCGACCATCGGTTTCGCGTTCGCGGGAGAGGACTACGCCCTCACCCGATCGCTCAGCGCGCCGGACACTTCGGCGGTCTTCAGCATCGAGGTTCCCGACACGCCGCCGGCTCCGGTCCCGGAACCAGGAACGCTCGGTCTGCTTTCGCTTGGCGTGGTGGCCGGTCTGTCGCGCGTCCGCCACACGCGACTATCGCGCGCCTGACCCGGATCCGTCGTGACGCCCAACTGGCAGACATCGCCGACTCGATCGGCTGCGGCGCAGCCTCGCGCCGAGCGTCGCCTCGGGCGACCCGGACGCGTGGCGGCGTTGGCGCTCGTCGTCCTCATCGCATCGGTGTCGGCGCCACTACAGGTGCGGCTGTCGGCGGCGATGTCGTTGACGGCGATCGCGCCGCTCGGCGCGTCGGCCGGCGTCTCGGTACAAATCACCGGCACCGGCTTCGACCCGTCGGCCGCCAACAACCAGGTCACGCTGACGCCGGCGTCGGGACCTGCGGTGCAGGTGACCGCAGCGTCGATCACGACGCTCGACGCCTCGAAGAACCTCCGCCGAATCGGCATCACGATTCCGGCCGGCCTTGCCGTCGGTCCCGCGGCCGTCCGGGTCACCAACCTCGTCACGCACGAGTCGGTGACCGGAGGGAAGCTCGACGTCGTCGCGATCTCACTGCCCGCCACGGCGAGCGCGGTTCGCGGGGCCACGCAGGTGCCCGTTCGCATCGACGGAAGCCCCAACGCCGCGTTCGTCGCGGGACGCACGACCGTCTCGATCGGCGCTGGGGTGACCGTCCAGGCCGTGCAGGTCACCTCGCCACAATCGCTCGTCGCGACGATTTCGGTCAACGCGACGGCGGCGCTTGGGACCCGCCTCGTGCTGCTCGTGACGAGCACGCAGACCGCGCAATTGACTGACGGCTTCGCGGTCACCGCGCCCAACCGCGCCCCGGCGATCAACTCGACGCCGCCGTCGACCGCGACCGAGTCGCAGCCTCTGACCTACCAGGCGCGCGCAACCGATCCCGACGGCGACGCCGTGACCTTCCGGCTCGTCTCCGGGCCGTCGGGGGTGGTCGTGTCACCCGACGGAGATCTGCGATGGACGCCGCAATCGAGTGACGTCGGGAGCCGTCAAATCGTCATCGAGGCGTCTGATGGCAAGGGGGGCGCCGTTCAACAGACGTTCACCGTCGCCGTCGCCGCAGCCGTCACGCTGACGTCGATTCAACTGGACCCCGCAAGCCTGCGGCTGTCGGACGTCGGCGCGACCCGCGCGCTGAGCGTGACGGGCCGGCGCAGCGATGGCAGCACTGTCCTGATCACGAGTGCGGCCGCCGGCACTCACTACGAGAGCACCAACACGTTCGTGGCGCGCGTCGACGAGAGCGGACTGCTGACGAGCGTCGGCAACGGCTCAGCGACCATCACGGCACGCAACGGAGCCCTGAGCGCGACGGCGGCGGTGGTCGTCGAAGCGGGCGTGACGCTGCAGTCGCTCGATCTGACGCCGGCCGAGGCGACGCTCCGCGCCATCGGCGCCGCGCAACCGCTCGCGCTGCGCGGCCGATTCTCGGACGGGACGCTGCGCGACCTGACGACCGACGCCGGCGTGACCTACGACTCGAGCGACGCCGCGATCGCCCGGGTTGCAGCCAATGGACTCGTGACCGCTGTCGCCAACGGCGCCGCGACCATCGTTGCCCACTACGACACCGCCACCGCGACGGCGCACGTCGCCGTCAGCGTCAGCTCGGGACGCGGGTTCGTACGCGGCGAAGTCTACGACGACAGCAAGGGCCTGCCGCTCGCGGGGACTGTGGTCACCCTCCTCGAGGACGGCAGCGGACCCCTCGTGCCGGGGGTCGCTGCGTCCGTCGACGCCTTCGGACATTTCTCGATCCCCGCCGCGGCCGGCGCCGGCGTGATCCGTCTCTCCAAATCCGGGTTCACCACTGTCGACCGGCAGGTGCCAGTACCGGCGAACGACGCGGTGACCGCCGTCGACGCGAGGCTCACGCCGCTTGATCCCGGCGGCAAGACGATCGCCTCGGCTCTCGGCGGCGAATTGCGTGACGCCGCCGGACGCTTCCGCCTGCAGATCCCGGCGGGAGCGCTCGGAGACGACGCGCTGATCGTGCTCACGCCCCTCAGCGGTCAGGGTCTGCCGCTCCTGCTCCCGCTCGGATGGTCGCCGACAACCGCTGTGGCGATCGGCGCGCCGTTCGACGCCTTTGGCGCTCCCGTCACGTTGACGCTTCCCAACGTCGCCGGGCTTCCCGCCGGGACTGCCGTGCCGCTCGCGCGTTACGACGCCGACCGTCATGCGTGGATTGTGGAGGCGGCGGCGGTCGTCGACCCTTCCGGATTGACGGCCGTCGTCGACGTCACCCACAGCGGCGCGTACGTACTGCTTCGAGCCGATCCGGGAGTGGCGCCGGCCGGAGCACCCGGAGACTTGCTTGCCGGACTCTCCGCGTCGACGGTGCTGCCCTCGGACGCGTCGGCCACCGGCGAGGTCGTTCCGCGTTCGGCCCCGCCGGGGGACGACGCGCGCGCAGCCGGCCGCATCACCGCGATCGCGCAGAACGCGCTGCCGAGCGGCGCGATCGTCCACGTGCGGGTTCAGGAGCAGTTCGATCTGCTCGATCAAACGCACATAGTCACCCAGCCGTTCGTCGAAGATGTCGTCCTGTATCAGGCGGCGGCGACGGGCGGTGCGGGCAGCGTCGGTGCGACCTTCCCGATTACGCCGTCGCAGTCGTTCACGATTCAGCAGCTGATGCTCGGCGTCGTCCGGCTCGCCGTCACCGCCGCTGACGACTCGACGGCGGTATCCGTCGTCGGATCCGTCGGCGGAACGGTGACGGATGCCGACGGCGATCAACTCCAGGTCCCCGCCGGCGCGCTGAACGGCGACAACGCGATCGCCATGGCGCGGCTGGCGGCCGACGAGGCCGCGGCGTTGGCGCCGGCGGATGCCGATCTCATCGCCGCGATACGAATCGACGCGACCGGCGTCGACTTCGCACAGCCTGGCACGCTGACGACAGCCGCACCGGCGGGTGCGTCTGGACAGGATCAGTTTCTGCTCGCCGCGGCATTTCTCGATCCCTTCGGTCAGCGGCGGCTCCGACTGGTCGCGCTGCTCGACGTCATCTCTGGACGGTTGGTTCCCCGCGCGGCGTCCGGAACCGTCCAACTCGACGGGGTGCGGCACGGTGGCGACTTTTTCGTGGTGCGCGGACGGACGCCGCTCGGGTTCATCAGCGGCACAGTCCTCCGGGCGACGTCTCCGCTCGCCGGCGCGCTCGTGACCAGTACCGCGACCGCGTTCGCGGATGTGACGACGGTTACCGGGCACGCGGTGCTGCCGTCCGCGGCGGGCGTCGCGGCGAGCGTGACGGCCATCGACCCGCCGAGCGGTGACCGTGGCGCGTCGGCAGCGACCGTCACCGCGGCCGCGGTCGTGCCGGTATCGATCGCGGTCGGCGCGCAGACGTTCTCGCTGGCGGCGAGCAATCCTGCGGCCGATGCGAGCAACGTTCCCCTCGATGCGTCGCTCACGCTCGACTTCTCCACGACGGTGGATCCTGCGACGCTGTCGGCGGCTGCCATCACCCTGCGAACACCGGCCGGCGAAACGGCGGCGGCGCTGCTGCTGTCGGCCGATCGCCGGCGGGTGACGGTGCGGCCGGCCGCAACGCTGGTCTCGGCCACGGCCTACAGCGTCATCTTGACCGCCGCGCTGCGCGATGCGGCGGGACATGCGCTGTCGCCGACCGCGATCGGCTTCACCACGCTGGACACGACGAGACCGGCCACCGCGGCCGGCCGAATCACCGCCGCGCTGCCCGACGCCGACGGTGGCGTGCTGGTCTCGGGAAGTGCCGGCGTGGCGCCGGCCAAGGGAGCGGTCACCCTCACCAATGTTCGGACGCAGGAGTCGATCACCGTACTGGCGCTCGGCGACGGGTCATTTCAGGCGCGGGTGGACGCCGTCGTCGGCGACACCCTGCTGCTGGTCATCCGCGGCAGCGACGGCAACGACGTTTCGCTGGAGATCACGCAGTTTGTCGGACCGGACGGGACAACCGCCATCGGGTCGCGCGGCGGTGTCGTCACCGGGCCCGCGGCGCGGACGGCGACGCTGCTGCCAAACAGCCTGACCACGCCCGGCTTGTTCCGCCTGTCCGCAGCCGATACCGCGCCGCCGGCGCTCCCCGCCGGCTTCGCGGTCGTCGACGCATTCGCGATCGACGTCAACCGGGCGGTGTTCAACGATCTGGCGTCGCTGACGTTGACCGACCCACAGAACCGGTTCACGCCGCAGACCGCCTCGCGAGCGGTGTTCGCCGTCACCGGCGATCTGCCGGTGCCCGCCGACGCGCTCGTCAACAGCGCGCTGCGATTCACGGCGACGGCGATGGATGCTGGCGGCACGCGGCGAAGCGCTGACGTGTCAACCACGGCGGTCGCGGCAAACGCCGAGGCGTCGAGGACCGAGGGATCCCAAGTCGCCGATTTCCCGACGCTGTTCGTGGGAGCGCCGAAGCAGGTCGTGCCGGGACAGGAAGCGACCATCGATGCCATCGCGCCAGAGGCGCGGCTCGACCTGCGCATCTCCGCCCCACAGGATCTCGCCGTCGGGGACACGCTGTGGCTGACGGAAGCCGTCACGATTGGCGACGAGCCGCGGCTGGTCCTGGTCGACCGGCTCGACGTGACCGCCGGCGCAGCGCCGATGGCGGTGACGGCGGGACGCGAACTGCCCGGCGCTCGAGAGACCGGCCGCTACCTCGTCGTGCGGGCCAGAACGCCGCTCGTCCTCGCATCGGGCCGCGTCGCCGGCGGGCCTGCACTCGTCGAGATCGACGGGCTGCCGTTTGTTTTCCGGACGTCGGGGCCCGACGGCTCGTTCGTGGCGCCTGTGCCATCCGGCCTCCCTTTCACTCTGCGCGTCGTCGAACTCGACGGATCGAGCCGGGGAACCATCACGGGAACGGCGCCGGCCTCCGGCACCATCAATCTGGGCAGCCCTCTGGCGCCGACCGCCTCGACGTTGACCGTGACCGCCAGCCTCGACGACCGCAGCGTCGTCGAGATCGACAGCGTCTTGACCTTCCGCTTCTCGGAGCCGATCGACTCGAAGTCGGTGGCTCCAGCGATCGTCGTGGTCGATCCAAAAGGTTCGCGCGTGTTCGGCACGGTTGTCGTCTCTCCCGACCTGTTGAGCGCGGCGTTCACCCCGAGCCGGCGCTGGCACTTCGCGACCGCCTACCGCTATGGGGTTGCCGCGTCAATCGTCGCCGCATCGGGTGCGCGGCAGGCCGTTCCCCTCTCGGGAGAGTTCACCACCTTCGCACCCGTCTTGCTCGCGACCGTGCCGCAGACCAACGCGCGCGACGTCGCGGTGAACGGGAGCACGGTTGTCGTCGGCGCCGCGGATGGTCTTGCGGCGGTCGACTGGTCGAACCCGCTCGCGCCGCATCTGGTCGGGACGACGCCCATCGCGGGCGGGATCTCCGCGGTCAATCTCACGGGCGACCTGGTCGATCGCAACGGCGCTCCAGTCGCTGGTCCGCTCGCGCTCGCGGCATCCGGTTCTTCAACCTCAGACGGCGCGTTCGGTGTGTATCAACTGCCGTCCGGACTGGCGCCAAGCCAAGTCGGCCGCGCACAGCTGACCTCGGCTCCCGGCAACCCCGTACCGGCCGGCGTGATCGCGTCGGCTGGGACGCCGCGCGCCCTCGTGGCCGGGCCGGACGGACGGGCGTTCGTCGCGGTGGAAGGCGTCGGCCTGATTGCGGCTCGTCTGTCGGAGGCGATCCCTCCCGATGCGTCCAACCCCGGCCGCGCGGTGGTTGGCAGATATCCGCCGACAACCGAGAACATCACGGGGACTGCGGTGCTGGGCAGCCGTCTCGTCGTGGCGGGGGCGGCCGGTCTTGCCGTGTTGGATTCCTCGCTCGCCCGCACCGGGCTCGCGGACACAGGCGGCACCGCGGCCGCTGTAGCTGCCGCGGCCGGCGTGCGGCTCGACTTGAACGGCGATCACACGATCGAAGCCGATCGGGAAATCGTCGATGTCGCGGTGGTCGCGGGCACGGACGGGACGGTGCAGTCCTACCGGATTCCGGCATCCGGCGATCCACAGTTGCTGTCGATTGTCCGTCTTGGATCCGCCGCGAGCGGCGTCGTGCTCGATCCGGCGGAGCGGCTCGCCTACGTCGCAGCCGGCACGCGCGGCGTGGTCATCGTCGACCTCGATGGGACGGCCGGCATCCAGCCGGTGGACGACGATCACGATGGCATCGACGATCGCATCCTCGGTACGCTGGCGGTGCCGGGCGCCGCGGCGCGGACGGCGATCGATCATGCGCGCGGGATTGCCGCGGTCGCCGGCGGCGCTGGCGGACTCGCCGTCGCGCAGCTGCTGCCACCGCGCACCTTCATTCAGTCGTTCGTGCGCGACCCGCTGAAGGACAGGACCGGCGACGAGCAGTCGATCATCGACACCCACCAGGCGCTCGCCACCGACGACGGTCTGCGCTTGACGGTCAGCGTCGCGAGCGCCGGCGAGCCCCTGTCGCTCGTCATCCAGGAGAACCCGGACGCCGGCGGCACCTCACTCCTGTCTTTCGACAACGGCGCGGGCGGCCGCGACCTGTCGGCGGGACTGAACGACATCGGCATCGTCATTCGGCGCACCGACGGCACGATTGGCAGTCACGCGACGCTGCGGGTGCAGACGGCGGCGGGCAGACAGATCATCGCGATCGACGTCACGCTGCTGCCGGTGGAGCCGGTGCAGATCGCGCCGGCGTATCTGATCGTCACGCCGTCTCCGGCGGCGATTCCCGCCGGCCGCTCAACGGTCCAGCTCTCGGCCGCCGCGGTGACGGCCGACGGACGCCTGTTCAACGTCACGGCGGCGAGCGCCGGCACGACGTACGCCTCCTCGGATCCGCGTGTCGCGACGGTCGACGCCAACGGGCTGGTGCGCGCCGCCGCAGGCGGTTCGACGACGATCAGGGCCGCGAACCATGGCGCCTCTGCGCTGGTCACCGTCTCCGTTGACGCGCCGCCGGTGATCGTGGCGCTGGAGCCCCGCAACCGCAGCCTGACGCTGGTGTTCCCAGGGCTGGCGGTTCCCCTCGACGTTCTCGCGCGCTACTCCGACGGCTCCCTGCGCGACGTGCGCGCGACCGGGTCGGCATTCCGCTCGAGCGCGCCCGGTGTCGTCGAAGTCACGGCCGACGATCGCGTCGTCGCGCACGAGGAAGGCGTGGCGGTGGTGACCGTGAGCAACGGCGCCGTGCAGGCCGACATCGAGATTGCCGTCGAGTTCCGCGCGCCTGCCGTCCTGACGGGCATCGCGCTGCGGCCGATGGCGATCGCGGTACGGGCGGACGATCCGCTCGCCCGCGCCGAAGCGACACTGGCCGGAAGCGGAGCTCTCGATGGACTGCCCGTCACCTTCACGCTGGCGGGCGCCTCCAGCCGTTCGGCCTCGGTCGACAGCAACGTCGATGGCATCGCTTCGATCGCCCTCGCGCCGCTCGAAGGGCGTGGTTCGCTGACCGTCACGGCCACGGTAGTCAATCCCGCCGACGGCAAGACGCTGAGCGCCTCGCAGGTGGTGCAGACGGCATCCGGCGCCGGCGACGTCGAGCCCAACGACACGCCGGCTGCGGCGTCGCGCCTGACGTTCCGCCACCCGGTATCCGGATCGCTCGACGGCGCGTCTGACGTGCGCGACGTCTATGAGCTCGATTCGACCACCGACGGCACGGCGGTGGTCACCGTGTCGACCGCTACCGCGCCGCCGGACACGCTCGCCCTGTCGTTCCTCTCGGCGGACGGCGCGTTGCTGCAGCGCGTTGCGCTGAC